>DATCKS010000105.1:0-1758 GCA_036562265.1 Thermodesulfobacteriota bacterium
TCCGCAGCGGGTTCGCGCAGATCAGCGGCGAGTCGCTCGCGGGGTGCGGCGACGAGGCGGCCCAGGCGCGCCTCGAGCGGGCGCAGGCCGAGGCGCAGGCGGAGGAGCGCGGCAACTTCGGCTCCGGCCCCGGCGCGTGTACGGTTCCGCCGCCGACCCCCGAGCCGGTCAGCGGGGGAGCGGGCGGAGCGGTAAGCCCGAGGGCGAGCCCTTCGCCGACCGGGGATCCCTTCTTTCCCTTTCCGATGACGAGCCCGTTCGCGACAGCGAGCCCCGTGCCGACGTCGACGCCCGCACCGTTCGCCACCCCGAGGCCGGTGGCGACGCCGCTGCCGGTCGCACGCCCCTCGCCGCTCCCGACCCCGTCGCCGATCCAGGCCGCCCCCTCGCCAGGGTCGAGCCCGGGCACCGGCGGAACCGCCGGCGGGACGACCGCGGTTCGCTAGAGTGACCGCGGGCGGCAGTCGCGAGCCGTCGGCCCCGAGAGGCCGCGGCCGGGCGACGCCTTTTCGGAGGCCAGGATGACGAAGAAGCCGTTCGGGTTCACCGGGGTGGCGGTGCCGGTCATCGGGCAGGGCACCTGGAACATCGAGGGGAGCCGTGAGCAGGAGCGCCGGGCGGTGGAGGCGCTGCGCGTCGGCCTCGACCTCGGCCTCACCCACATCGACACCGCCGAGATGTACGGCAACGGGCGCGCGGAGGAACTGGTGGCGCGGGCGATCGCCGGCCGGCGCGAGGAGGTGTTCCTCGCGAGCAAGGTCCTGCCGTCCAACGCCTCCTACGACGGCACGCTCGCGGCGTGCGAGCGGAGCCTCAAGCGGCTCGGCACCGACGTCCTCGACCTCTACATGCTCCACTGGCGCGGGCGGCACCCGCTCCGCGAGACGATGCGGGCCATGGAGACGCTCGTCGCGCAGGGCAAGGTCCGCTACATCGGCGTGAGCAACTTCGACGTGGAAGACCTCGAGGAGGCGCAGGCGGCGCTGACCACCGGCAGGCTCGCCGGCAACCAGGTCCTCTACCACCTGGGCGACCGCGGCATCGAGCGCCGGCTCATCCCGTACTGCCAGGCCCGGCAGATCGCCGTCGTCGCGTACAGCCCGTTCGGTCACGGGGCGTTCCCGTCGCCGCGGAGCGCCGGCGGGAAGGTGCTCGCGGCGATCGGCGCGCGCCACGGCCGGACGCCGCGGCAGGTCGCCCTGAACTTCCTGGCGAGGCACCCGGGCGTCTTCGTGATCCCGAAGGCGTCGAACCCGGACCACGTCCGGGAGAACGCCGGGGCCGCCGGCTGGTCGCTCGACGAGGCCGACCTCGCCGCCATCGACCGCGCCTTCCCGGCCCCCGACCGGGACGTGCCGCTCGGGATGCTGTGATCCGGATCCACTCCGGCCCGGGCGCATGAGACGCTCTCCCGACTCCGAGCTCGAGCGGTATACTCCCGGCGGCTCCAGAAACCCCCTGAACAGAGACTCGATGCCCTCCGACGAACAGCGCGGCGCCGTCCGGCGCCGATCGACCCGGCCTGTGCTCTACGCGCTCGCCGCCTGCGTGACGGCCGGCGCGCTCGCGAACCTCGTTCGCATGCCGGTGCCCTGGCTCCTGGGCCCGCTCCTCGCCATGGCGCTTCTCGGCGGCCTCGGCGCCGAACTGGACGGGCCGCCGGGGGGGCGACAGGCGGGGCAGGTCGTGATCGGCCTGGCCATCGGCCTCTACTTCGCCCCGCCGGTGGTCGAGCGCATCGCCACGTACCTGCCGCTC
>DATCKS010000121.1:0-6328 GCA_036562265.1 Thermodesulfobacteriota bacterium
GGTCGGGGATCACCGTGTGCTCGGCCCCCGACAGGCGCGAGACCCCCTCGATCGTGATCATGTCGGTGCCGGCCCCCTCGATGCGCGCCCCCATGCGGTTGAGGAGCGCGGCGAGGTCCTCGATCTCCGGCTCGCGCGCGGCGTTCTTGATGGTGGTGCGCCCCTCGGCGAGGGTCGCCGCCATCATGAGGTTCTCCGTGCCGGTCACGGTGGGGAAGTCGAGGTAGATGCGCTCGCCCCGGAGCCGCGTCGCCTCGGCCTCGACGTAGCCGCCGGTGAGGCGGATGGTGGCCCCGAGCACCTCGAGCCCCTTGAGGTGGAGGTTGATCGGGCGCTCGCCGATCGCGCACCCCCCGGGCAGCGACACGCGCGCCTTGCCGCACCTTGCGACGAGCGGCCCGAGGACGAGGATGGAGGCGCGCATCGTCTTGACCAGCTCGTAGGGCGCCTCCGGGCTCGTGATCCTCGCGGCGTCGATCACCGCGGTGTCGTCCTCGATCGCGACGCCGACGCCCATCGTGCGCAGGAGCTTCGCCGTCGTCCGGACGTCCATGAGGTCCGGGACGTTCCGCAGGGTGACCGGGGTGTCGGCGAGGAGCGCCGCGCACATGAGGGGCAGCGTGGCGTTCTTGGCGCCGCTCACCCGGACCCGCCCCTCGAGCCGGCGCCCGCCCTCGATCAGGATCTTGTCCACGCCCGCCCGCGCACGATGCGCTCGATCCCGGCGAGGTCGCGCCGGATCGAGACGTCGGAGAACGCGCCGACCGACCAGAGGAGGTCGGCGACGCGCGCCGCCTGCCCGGCGGCCACCTCGAGGAGGAGGAGCCCGCCCGACGCGAGCCGCCCGACGCTCTGGCCGACGAGCGCCCGGACGAGCGCGAGGCCGTCGCCCGCGCCCCCGTCGAGCGCGAGGGCCGGCTCGTAGAGCCGCACGTCCGGCATCAGCGTCTCGATCTCCTCCGTCGAAACGTAGGGCAGGTTCGCGACGACGAGATCGAACGGCCCGTCGAGGCCGGCGAGGAGGTCGCCGCGCACGAACTCGATCTGCCCCGCGACCCCGTGACGCGCCGCGTTGCGACGCGCCACGGCGAGCGCCGCGTCCGAGGCGTCCACTGCGACCACCCGGGCCGCCGGGGCGTGAACCGCGATCGCCACGGCGATGCAGCCCGAGCCGGTCCCGACGTCCACGACCCTCGGCGTCGAAGGCGCCGCCTCCGCTTCCGGAGCGCGGGGGGCATGCGCGCCGGCCCGCGCGAGCGAGACGCCGGGGAGGTTGCCCAGCGCCTCCTCGACGAGGAGCTCCGTCTCCGGCCTGGGGATGAGGACGTCCCGCGTCACCTCGAACTCGAGCCCGTAGAACTCCCGGCGGCCGATGATGTAGGCCACCGGCTCGCGCGCCGCGCGCCGGGCCACGCGCGCCTCGAACGCCTCGAGCGCGTCGCCCGGGAGCGGCTCCGGCCGCCTGGCGATCAGGGCCGCCCGGCCGAGGCCGAGGGCGTCGGCGAGCAGGACCTCGGCGTCGAGGCGGGGCGACGCCACGCCCGCCGTCGCCAGGCGCGCGGCGGCCGCGTCGAGCGCGGCCCCCACGGTGAGGGTCGTCGCTCGCCCGAGGCTACTCGTCGTCATTCGCCGGCCTCCGGGTCCCCGACGCCTTGGCCCCGTTCGCCGCGCCGTCGGTCCCGGCCCTGAGCGCTTCGGCCTGGTAGTGGGCCGTCAGGGCGTCGATGAAGGGGTCGAGCTCCCCGGCCATGACGGCGTCGAGCTGATGGAGGGTGAAGCCGATCCGGTGGTCGGTCACCCGCGACTGCGGGAAGTTGTACGTGCGGATCTTCTCGCTCCGCTCCCCGGTGCCGATCTGCCCGCGCCGCGCCGCCGACAGCTCCGCCCGCTGCGCGGCCTGCGCCTGGTCGAGGAGCCGCGAGCGCAGGATCTTGAGCGCCTTCGCCTTGTTCTTGAGCTGGCTCTTCTCGTCCTTGCAGACGACGACCATGCCGGTGGGGATGTGCGTCAGGCGGACGGCCGAGTCGGTGGTGTTGACGCTCTGGCCGCCGGGCCCCGAGGCGCGCATCACGTCGACCCGCAGGTCGTTGGGGTTGATCTGGACGTCCACCTCCTCGGCCTCGGGGAGGACCGAGACGGTGACCGTGGAGGTGTGGATGCGCCCCTGCTGCTCGGTCGCCGGCACGCGCTGCACCCGGTGGACCCCCGCCTCGTACTTGAGGCGGCTGAACGCGCCCCGCCCCTCGACGAGGGCGATGATCTCCTTGTAGCCGCCGGTGCCGGTCTCGCTCTCGCTCATGATCTCGAGCCGCCAGCGCTTCTGCTCGGCGTACTTCTGGTACATGCGGAAGAGGTCGGCGGCGAAGAGCGCCGCCTCCTCGCCGCCGGTGCCGGCGCGGATCTCGAGGATGACGTTCTTCTCGTCGTTGGGGTCCTTCGGGGCGAGCAGGAGCTGCAGCTCGCGCTGCTGCTCGGCGAGCTTCGCCTCGAGGAGCGGGATCTCGGCCTTCGCCAGCTCGCGCACCTCCTCGTCCCGGTCTGCGAGGAGGTCGCGGTTGCCCTTCAGGTCGGCCTCGGTGCGGCGGTAGGCGCGGTAGGCCTCGACGATGCGGCCGAGTTCCGCGTGCTCGCGGGCGAGCCGCTGGAACTCGTCCTGGCGGGCGATGACGGCCGGGTCGGCGAGCCGGCTGGTGAGCTGCTCGTATCGCGCTTCGACGTCGTCGAGCTTTGCGAAGATGTCGGTCGTCGAGGACATGGAATCGGGGGGCCTCTCGCTCCTTGGAGATCACCGGGAGACCGCTTCCGGCCTCCCGGCACCCCCCGACCGTTCGGCCGGGGCGGTGCCCGGCCTCGCTATACCACGATCCGCAGGCCCTTCGGGGGGTGCCTTCTCAGGCCTTGGGCTCGCCGCCGCCCTTGGGGGCCGCGTTCCCGGTGGACGGCTTGCCGCCGCCCTTGGGGGCAGCGCTTCCGGCGGGCGGCTTGCCGCCGCCCTTCGAGCCGGGGCGACCTGCGCCCTCGGCCCGCGGGCCGCCGCCCGCCCGGCCGGGGCCGCCGGCGCGACCCGGTCCACCCGGACGGCCGGCTCCGCCCGGCCGCGGGCCGCGCGCCCCGCCCGTGTCCGCCGGCTTGGGGGGCGCGATGGGGACGACCGGCTTCACCTTCGGGATCACCTGGCGCGCCGCCGGAATCGGCGCCGGGGCCGGCTTCTTCTCGACCGGCTTGACGTTCCTGTACTTCGCCGTGAAACGCTCGACCCGCCCGGCGGCGTCGACGATCTTCTGCTTCCCCGTGAAGAAGGGGTGGCAGTTCGAGCAGATCTCGACCGTGAGGCCAGGCTTGGTCGACCGCGTTTCGATCACGTTGCCGCAGGCGCACGTGATCGCCACCGGCTCGTACCTGGGATGGATGCCGCTCTTCATGAAGTCTCCATTCGTCGGCTCGGCGCCGCGCCCTCACCGGCGGCCTCGCGGCCGCCGCCGGGTCATCGGCTCGCGGCCGCGGCGCCCAGGCCGAAGCCGGGCTCCGCTCTCCGGCGGCCGGGCGGAACGCCTCGGGGTGGCCGAAAACCCCTTAGTTTAGCGCGCGTGGCACGGCCTCGCCACCTTCGGGACCGGGCCGCGGCCGGCCAGGGGCGCCGCCGCGCTACTTGTTCATGCTGTCGAAGAACTCGCGGTTCGACTTGGTGCCCTGCATCTTGTCGAGGAGGAACTCCATCGCCTCGACCGGGTTCATGGGCGAGAGGACCTTGCGCAGGATCCAGACCCGGTTCAGGTCCTCGCGCGGCAGGAGCAGCTCTTCCTTCCTCGTGCCCGAGCGGGCGATGTCGATGGCCGGGAAGATCCGCTTGTCGACCAGCCGGCGGTCGAGGTGGATCTCCATGTTGCCGGTCCCCTTGAACTCCTCGAAGATGACCTCGTCCATCCGGCTGCCGGTGTCGACGAGCGCCGTCGCGATGATGGTGAGCGAGCCGCCCTCCTCGATGTTGCGCGCCGCGCCGAAGAAGCGCTTGGGCCGGTGCAGCGCGTTCGAGTCGACGCCGCCGGAGAGGATCTTGCCCGACGGCGGCACGACCGTGTTGTAGGCGCGCGCGAGCCGGGTGATCGAGTCGAGGAGGATGACCACGTCGCGCTTGTGCTCGACGAGGCGCTTGGCCTTCTCGATGACCATCTCGGCCACCTGCACGTGGCGAGTCGCCGGCTCGTCGAACGTGGAGGAGATGACCTCGCCCTTCACCGACCGGAGCATGTCGGTCACCTCCTCGGGCCGCTCGTCGATGAGCAGCACGATGAGGAAGACCTCCGGGTGGTTGGCGGTGATGCCGTGGGCGATGTTCTGGAGCAGCATCGTCTTGCCGGTGCGGGGCGGGGCCACGATGAGACCGCGCTGCCCCTTGCCGATCGGCGTCAGCATGTCGACGACGCGGCTCGAGTAGTTGTCGGGGGTGGTCTCGAGCTTGAGCTGCTCCTGCGGGTAGAGCGGCGTCAGGTTGTCGAACAGGACCTTGTCGCGGGCGACCTCCGGCTCCTCGTAGTTGACCTTGTCGACCTTGAGGAGCGCGAAGTAGCGCTCGCTGTCCTTCGGCGGCCGGATCTGCCCGGAGACCGTGTCGCCGGTCCTCAGGTTGAACCGGCGGATCTGCGACGGCGAAACGTAGATGTCATCGGGACCGGGAAGGTAGTTGTAGTCGGGTGCGCGCAGGAAGCCGAAGCCGTCGGGAAGGGTCTCGAGCACGCCTTCGCCGAAGACCATGCCGTTCTTCTCGGTCTGGGCCTGCAGCAGGGCGAAGATGAGTTCCTGCTTGCGCATGCCCGCGGCGCCCTCGATGTTGAACTGCTTCCCGATGGCGACGAGCTCGTTGATCTTCTTGTCCTTCAGTTCCTTGAGATTCATCTACGCTCCTCAAGCGTCCCTCTACTGGCCGGCCTGCGCGTGCCCTCGCCTTCGGCGGGGGTGCGGCCGGCGCCGCGCGACGTGTCGATCGCCGCGCGACTGCCCCGGGGCTCCGGGGCGCCTCCCCAGGCTCGCCTCGTCGCGATCGACGCAGGTGGGCCCTGCCGGGGGCGGTATGTACACGTGTCCAGGGGGCCGATCGGTAATCTCGTCTTTAAGACCGGTGCTCCGGAGGCTCGGTGTGTGCCGCGAGCCCTCGAGAGGCCGAGGCCGCACGCAGAGCCGGGGTTATACGGTGAAGGCGAAAGGCAAGCCGGCCGGGGGGTAAGACTGTATCTAACTGTAGGCGGCCCCCTTCGCCCTGTCAATCCCCTTTTTTTCGAACCGTCCTCGCTCTCGCCCGCTCCCGCAGCGTCTCCGCCAGCGCCTCGACCTGCCTCCGGGTCGACTCCAGGCTGCCGCCGTTGTCGATCTCGTAGTCGGCCAGGGCGCGCTTGCGCTCGAGCGGCCACTGCGCCGCCACCCGTGCCTCGGCCTCCGCCCGTGAGAGGCCTCGCTTGGCGACGAGCCGCTCGATCTGGACCTCCCGGGGGGCGGCCACGAGGACGACGGCGTCCATCCACCGGGCGTTGCCCGACTCGAGGAGGAGCGCGGCATCGACCACCGCGACCCCGCCGGGGTCCCGGCGGGCCAGCTCGGCCAGCCTGGCCCGCTCGGCCTCGAAGACCCGCGGGTGGACGATCGCCTCGAGCCGCGCGCGGGCCGCCGGGTCGGCGAAGACGATGGCGCCGAGACGGGCGCGGTCGAGCCGCCCGTCGGGCGCCACGACCTCTGGGCCGAACGCCTCGACGACCTCCGAGAAGGCCGGCTGCCCCGGTTCGACCACCTCGCGGGCGAGGCGATCGGCGTCGATCACCGGGATGCCCAACGCCTCGAGCATGGCCGACACGGTGCTCTTCCCGCTCGCGATCCCGCCGGTGAGGCCCACCACGAAGAGGTCGAATCCGTGCCCACCCCGTGCCCGCGCGTCGTGCATCGGGACGTCGTCCCCGCCCGCTCGAGCGCCGGGACCGGCGGGCGCGACCGGCGCGTCGCCGCGGCCTGCCCGGTCCCCCGCGCGCGTCATCGCGCCTGCGCCTCCGGAAGCCAGATCAGGCCCGCCTGCCGCCCGGTCCGGGCGCCGTCGCGCCGGTGCGAGAAGAACAGGTCGCCCCGGCAGGCCGTGCAGAGGCCAGCCGCCTCGATGCCGTCCTGGGGCAGGCCGGCCGTCTCGAGCCGGCGGCGGACCGCGGCCACCAGATCGAGTCGCCACCGCGGCCGCCCCTCGCGGGCCGGCGAGGGGGTCGCCACGGGCGGCGCGAACGGCAACCCCGCCTCGGCGAAGCGCTCGGCCACCGGCGCATCGACCTCGTAGCAGCAGGGACCGATGCAGGGC
>DATCKS010000139.1:0-1862 GCA_036562265.1 Thermodesulfobacteriota bacterium
GCGGTGATGAGCGTCTTGATCTCCGCGCTGGACAGCATCTTGTCGAACCGCGCCTTCTCGACGTTGAGGATCTTGCCGCGGAGCGGCAGGATCGCCTGGTTCTTCCGGTCGCGGCCCTGCTTCGCGGTGCCGCCGGCCGAGTCGCCCTCCACGATGTAGAGTTCCGACAGCGCCGGGTCGCGCTCCTGGCAGTCGGCGAGCTTTCCGGGCAGCCCCGCGGAGTCGAGCGCCCCCTTGCGCCGCGTCAGCTCCTTGGCCTTGCGCGCCGCCTCGCGGGCCCGGGCCGCCTCGGCCGCCTTGTCGACGATCTTGCGCGCGACCGCCGGGTTCTCCTCGAGGTAGGTGGCGAGGCGTTCGTTGACGAGCTGCTCGACGAGCCCCTTGATCTCGGAGTTGCCGAGCTTCGCCTTCGTCTGCCCCTCGAACTGCGGGTTCGGCAGCTTGACCGAGATGACGGCCACGAGCCCCTCGCGGACGTCGTCGCCCTGGAGCGTCGTGTCCTTGAGGTCCTTGAGGAGCGAGTTGGCCGACGCGTAGGCGTTGATGGTCCGCGTGAGCGCCGCCTTGAAGCCGACCAGGTGCGTCCCGCCGTCGACGGTGTTGATGTTGTTCGCGAAGCAGAGGATCGTCTCGTTGTAGCCGTCGTTGTACTGCATCGCGATCTCGACGACGACCCCGTCCTTCTCCGCGACGATGGCGATCGGCTTCGGGTGGATCGGGGTCTTGCTCGCCGAGAGGAACTCGACGAAGGAGACGATGCCCCCCTCGTAGTGGAAGTCGTGGCGCCTGGCCGACTCGCCCCGCTCGTCGCTGATGGAGATCTTCAGGCCGCGATTGAGGAAGGCCAGTTCCCGCAGGCGCTGCGAGAGGGTCTCGAAGGAGAACTCGGTCGTCTCGAAGATCTCCGGGTCCGGCTTGAAGCGGGTCCGCGTGCCGGTCCGCTCGGTGACGCCGATCTCGGCGAGCGGCTGGCGCGGCACGCCGCGATCGTACGCCTGATACCAGACCTTGCCCCCGCGGCGGATCTCGACCTCGCACCACTCCGACAGCGCGTTCACCACCGAGGCCCCGACGCCGTGGAGCCCGCCCGAGACCTTGTAGGTCTTGTTGTCGAACTTCCCGCCCGCGTGCAGCACGGTCATGATGACCTCGGCCGCGCTCTTCCTGGCAGTCGGGTGCTCGTCGACCGGCATGCCCCGGCCGTCGTCCTCCACGGTGACCGAGTTGTCGGCGTGGATGGTGACCTTCACCTCGGTCGCGAAGCCGGCGAGGGCTTCGTCGATGGAGTTGTCGACGATCTCGTAGACGAGATGGTGCAGGCCGGGCGTCCCGGTCGACCCGATGTACATCGCCGGCCGCTTTCGCACGGCGGCGAGGCCTTCGAGGATCTGGATGCTGCTGGCGTCGTAGGTCGTCACGACGGGCTCGTTGGACACGAGCGTACGTGCCTCCTCTCGATGAGCGGTTCGGGCGGCGGGCGGCCGGGCCTCGGGGTGAAAAACCCTTCGCGCGGCGGGAGGTTATCCTTCTCGAGCGCGGCCGGACAAGCCTGCCATTTATAGCCCGCCGACCCACCGGGGTCAACCCTCTCCGGGCGATCTAGGCGCCGACGGCGGGCATCGGCCGGGGGCTTCCGACCACGGTCCCCCCTGACACCGAAAACACAAGTATATCACGGAGTTGCGCCGAAATCTCGGGGTCGAGCTCAGTCGTCGTGAGGAAGACCTGCGCCCCGGCGGCGGCGAGCGACTCGACGAGGCCACGCCGCCTCGCGGCGTCGAGCTCCGAGGCGACGTCGTCGAGGAGAAAGAGGGGGGGCGTGCCGAGGCGTTCGGTGAGGAGCGCCAGCTCGGCGAGCTTGA
>DATCKS010000147.1:0-1608 GCA_036562265.1 Thermodesulfobacteriota bacterium
CGTCGGGCGCCGCCCGCGAGGGCCCGGGTTCGCCGGCACGCAGCCCGGTTGTCCGCGTCGTGTCTCGTCGGGAAGGGGTTTGAGGCTCGGGCGGCTCGCCGCGCCTATCCGCGATTGGCCAGGGTGACGTACTGCGGCCCCGAGTCGCCGCGCCGCACGAGGAGGAGGATCGGCTCGCCTCGCTTCACCTGGGCAAGCGTCGACTGGAACTGGCGAACCGAGCCGACCGCCTGGCGGTTCACCTCGACGATGAGGTCCCCCTCGCGCAGGCCGGCGTCCTCGGCGTCGCTCCCCCCCTCGACCGAGGCCACGACCACCCCCTGGCCCGGCCGGACGCCGAGCTGGCGTGCGAGGTCGGGGGTGAGTTCGCGGACGCTGAAGCCGAGCCGCCGCGGCGCCGGCCCCGGCGTCTGCGGCGTCGGCGCGGGCCGGGCGACGCGCTCCTCGGCCAGCTCGGCGATGGTCACCGTGACCGTGAGCGGCTTGCCGTCGCGCAGGAGCTTCACCTCGGCCGTCTTCCCCACCGGCGCGGCCGCCACGAGCCGGGGCAGCTCGCCGGCATCGCCGATCGGCTTGCCGTCGAACTCGACGATCACGTCGCGCCGCCTGATGCCGGCGGCGGCCGCGGGCGAGCCCTCGGCCACCTCCGTGACCAGCACCCCCTGGTCCGACGGCGCGCCGACGCTCTGCGCCAGTTCCGGCGTGAGGCGCTGGATGTAGACGCCGAGCCAGCCGCGCGTGACGTAGCCCTTGTCGCGGAGCTGGGGCAGGAGTTCCCGCGCGAGGTTGACCGGGATGGCGAAGCCGATCCCCTGACCGGTCGCCAGGATGGCGGTGTTGATCCCGACGACCTCGCCCTTCATGTTGAAGAGCGGGCCGCCCGAGTTGCCCGGGTTGATGGACGCGTCGGTCTGGATGTAGTCGCCGTACGGTCCGGAGCCGAGGACGCGCCCCTTGGCGCTGACGATGCCGGCCGTGATGGTGTGGCCGAGGCCGAAGGGGTTGCCGATCGCGAAGACCCACTCGCCGATCTCGACCTTCGACGAGTCGCCGAGCGTCACCACCGGCAGATCGCCCGGGGCCTTGATCTTGATGAGGGCCAGGTCGGTCTTCGGGTCGCGCCCGACGACGTCCGCCTCGTAGTCGCGCTCGCGGTTCTGCGCGTCCGTGACGGTGACCTTGACCTGGTCGGCGCCCTCGATGACGTGGTTGTTGGTGAGGATGAGGCCGTCCTTCGAGATGATGAAGCCCGAGCCGAGGCTGCTCTGGCGGGAGTCGTCCTGCGGGCCGTCGAAGAAGCGGTCGAAGAACTCCTCGAAGGGGTTCGGCTCGCCGGGTCCGCCCGGCCCCCCCGGCTGGCCCTGCGGCCCCGGCGACTCGAAGGGGTTCTGCGGCACCCGACGCCCCAAGATGTCGCCGCCGCGGACGACCCTCGTGGTGCTGATGTTGACGACCGCCGGGTTGACGCGGCGAGCAAGCGCGGTGAAGGCGTCCGGGGCCGACCGCGCGACCGGCGGCGGCGCCTCGCTCGCGACCGGCGGCGGCTCGTCGGCGCCGCGCAGGCGGTCCACGGTGCTGACGATGCCGATCCCGGCGAAGACGCCGAGC
>DATCKS010000175.1:0-4854 GCA_036562265.1 Thermodesulfobacteriota bacterium
GTCCAGGGACGCGTCGACGCCCAGAAGATGACGCCGAGGCAGGCCGCCACCGCGAGGCGGAGCTTGATGAAGAGCGGCGCGTGCTCGGGCACGGCCAGCAGGTCGAGCAGACCGAAGGCCGGCACGATGACGATGCCGAGCAGGAGCCCCTGCTGCAGGCGGCGCAGGCTGACCGTCGCGGCTTCCCGCGAGTAGGCGCGCAGCGCCTCGATCGACAGCTCAGGCGAGCGTCGCCCCACCGGCGTGCCTCGTCACCGCTTCACGCCCACCGCCACGAAGGCCTGTGGGGGGCGACCGAAGGACTCGTAGACCTTCACCTGGTCGAAGCCGGCCTGCTCGAGGAGCGCCCGCATCTCCTCCTTCGAGAAGAAGCGGAAGACGCCCCCCTCCTCGAGATCGAGGAGGCTCGCGGCCGAGTTGATGTAGCGCTGGACGGCGGCGGACAGCTCCTCGACCGAGACGCCGAAGCGCTGGTGGACCGTGGGGTCGGTCCCGATCCGCTCGACGAGTTCCTCCGCGGTGCGCGAGAGGTCGGCGTCGGGCCGCATCGTGGAGGCGACGAGCCGGCCTCCGGGACGCAGGATCCGGTACACCTCGCGGAGGGTCTCGACCGGGTCGAAGAGGTACGAGAGGACGAGGCTCATGACGGCCCTGTCGAGGCTCGCGTCGGGGAAGGGGAGGGCGTCGTCGAGCCCCGGGCCGTCGAAGCGCAGGCGATCGAAGCGGAGCTGCGCGACCGTCGCCTTCCGGGGATCCGCGAGGATCGCCCGGGCCTCGGCCATCCCGAGGTCCGCGGAGAGGTCCTCGGGCGCCAGCCGGCCGAGCGTCCAGCGCGCGGCGCGGTTGAACTCGACCGCCACCTCGAGGTCGATGCCCTTGAGGAGTCGCCCGACGTGCGAGCGCAGCGGACCGTCTGGCGCGGCGCCCCTGAGCCAGGCGTGCAGCCGCTCGTCGTAGACGGCGAGCCACGCGTCGAGCGTGGCGTCGGGTAGCCCGTCGACGAGCCCTCTGAGCCCCTCGACGCTCGGGAACTCGCCGGCGAGGAAGCGCCGGATCGGGCGCAGGCGGCTCGTTTCGAGGTTCAGCTCGCGGAACTCGAGGAAGTCGCTCGGCACGAGCACCCCCTCGAGGATCCGCCCGGCCTTGGCGCGGGCGAGTTCGAGCGCCGCGGGCACCAGGTCGGCGACGACGAGCCGCTTCGGGCTCGCCCGGAACCCGTCGCGCACGAGGCGGTCGAGCAGGTGCGCCGTGAAGTTCCCGGTCCCGGCGCCGAGGTCGGCCACGACGTCCCCCTCGGACACGTCGAGGAGCTGGCGCTGCAGGTCCATGAGGTCCGTGTAGGCCGGCGTCGTGGCCCAGAGGTCGAAGCCGAGCCCGCGCCCGTCCTCGCCGACGAGGTAGCGGGACCAGTACTCCCGTGCGTCCCCGATCCGGCGGCGCGGCAGCCGGCCGCGCTCGAGCGCGGCGACCCGCTTGATCGTCGCCTCGTCGGCCCGCACCTCGACCGGCGTCTCGCCGTGGAGCTGCCGCCAGAGGTGGCGGATGATCGTGTCGAACGACGCGAGCGCCTCGGCCGACGAGCGCATGGTGTGACCGACCGGCAGCTCGACCACCTCCCGCGGCGCCGGCGCGGCGACGCTCATGACGTCGTAGACCCGCTCGGCGCGCACCCAGCGGTCGTCGCGCCCGACGAACCAGGTGACGGGGATCGCGATCCGGGCGAGGTCCCGCCGCGCGTCCTGGAGCGTCGCGAGGCCCGAGGCGACGGCGTCCGCCGAGAAGTGGTCGGCGTCGATCAGGTGGTTGAGGACCTGCACGGTGCCGTAGCGGATGCCGAGCTGGTAGCCGCCGATGGCGTCGAAGCCGCCGGTCGCGTTGAAGACCACCTCCTGGGCGTCCGGCGCGCCGACGACGCTCAGCCAGTGCGTCGTCCGTCCCGCCGGGTCGGAGAGGATCGCCCGCCGGGTCGAGAGCGCGGCGAGGCTGAAGCTGATGACCACGGTGTGCGTCGGGCGGAACCAGGGGCGGCCGTGGAAGTAGTCCAGCGTCGCCAGGAGGTCCTCCGCGCCGGCCGAGAGCGTGAAGCGCATCATCTGCCGCTCCTCCGGCCAGTCCTCCGGCGCCTTGTGGCTCTCCCCCACGGCGTACGTGCCGTCGTAGCGGACCACGACGACGTCGCGGCCGTGCCGCCGGAAGGTGTCGGTGATCATCAGCGCGAGCGCGGAGTAGGTCTCCTTGGTCTTCCCGTAGGCCGGCGGGATGACGACGAGCGGCCCGCGCAGCCGCGTGCCGACCCGGCCGATCGGCTGCGTGCTGTTGACGAGGCCGACGATCGGCTCGCCGTCGCGCCGGCGGTAGCGGATCACGTTGACGAGCGGCCCTGCGGCCCCGGCGCGCGACCGGGTCCGCGTCGCACGCAGCGCCTCGAGCGGCGCCCTGAGGCGGCGGACCAGCCGGCCCGCCAGGCCCTCCCCCTCCGCCGCGCGGGCGAAGAGGCCGGGTCGCCGCGCCGCCGGCGCCTCCGCCTCCGGCGCGCCGCGCACCGGCCGTACGCGCTCGACGTCGAGGGCGAGACCGACGCGGTAGGTCGGCCCCTCGCTCCCGTCGCCGGCCGTCTCGAGCGACACCTGCCGGACCTCGGCCGGCCGCGGCGAGCCGGGCGAGCCGTTGAGCACGAGGACGACGCCGGGAAGCGGCGTGCCGGGCAGGAAGAGCGGATCGCCAGGGCGGCTGCGGAAGGCCGCGCCCGTCTCGCTCACGTCGATGAGCGGCCGCTCGAGGGTGCCGCCGTAGACCGCCGGCAGCGTGAGCACGATGCGGTTCGGCGGGAGCGGCTCGGCCGACTCGCGCCGGGTCGCGGCGCCGCCCGCGCGACCCCCGCCGACCACGAGGCGGGGCGCGCCGCGCTTCTCGTACTGGTGGAGCCGGGTGGGGAAGGCGAGGCGAACCTGGCCGTCGGTGCGGCCGCGCACGTCGGCCTCGAAGAGATAGGGCCCGTGCCGCGACAGGAGCGAGCAGCGGACGCGCGTGCCGGCGAGGGGGCCGCCCCGGCTCGCCCCCTCGGCCGTCAGGAGCAGTTCCGTCGCCGTCACGTCGGTGAGGATCGCCCGCACCGGCTGGGGGAGGTCGGGCCCCTGCATGAGGGCGTCGGCTCTGTAGGCGAGGGAGTCGGCGAGGAGGTCGCGAATGCGGGCGGGATCGGTGAGCGGCAAGAGCCGGCCCGACGGTCTGGTGAGCGCCTCGGCCTGGCGCTCGAGGGTGTCGGCTCCGACCCGGGCGAGGACGAACTGCCGGTAGGCGCGCTCGGCGCCCTTCTCGAAGTCGAGGATGGCGATGCGGACCGTCGCGGCGCCCGGCTCGTCCGGCTCGACCCGGCCGGAGAGCACGGTGACCGCCCGTTGCCCCGGCAGCCTGAACCCGATGCGGACCTCGGCCCCCTCGGTGAGCCCCTCGGCGCCGGCCAGGCGGACCGCGTCCACCGACAGACCGGTCACCCGGCCCTCACCGACCGAGTCGCCGACACCGGGTTCGAGGGGGAGGTCGCAGGCGACCCAGGGAAGGGCTTGCGCCCGCGGGACCCGAACTGCGTCCACGGAGGCTCCTGTCGCGAGGGTCGGCCGCAAGCCAACCGGGGGCTCTTATAGCATGGCGAGAAAGCCCGGATCAACACAGATGGCGTGTGGTGACGCCGTCTTCCGGGCGAGCGCTCGGCTGGCCGGTCGGGTACGGGGGCGGTATACTTTCGGCACTGTGTCGAGCGCCACGATCGCCCCCATCTGGGTGGTCGGCTGCGGCGCGGTCGGCGGCGTCCTCGGGGCGCATCTGACCCGTTCCGCGAGCCGGCGCGAGCCGGGATCGGGCGAGGACCTGCGACCCTGGCTCGTGTGCCGACCGGGCAGCCACCTGGACGCCATCCGGGCGCAGGGAGGGCTCCGGGTGCGCGTGCCCGATTACGAGGGCATCGTCCCGGTCCGGGTGGCGGCCGGCGTGGCCGAGGTCCCCGGCGCTCCCGGGACCGTGCTCCTGGCCGTCAAGGCCGGCGACGTCGAGACGGCCTGCCGGGAACTCCTCCCGAGGCTCGAGGCGCGCTCGATGGTGGTGTCGCTGCAGAACGGGCTCTGCGAGGACCGGATCGCGGCGATCGTCGGCCGCGAGCGGACCATCGGCGCGATCGTGGGGTGGGGGGCGACGCTCACCCGGCCGGGCGAGGTCGTGCAGACCTCCCGGGGTCACACCACCATCGGCGAGCTGGACGGGACGGTGACGCCGCGGCTCCGGGCCCTCGAGGCGCTCCTTGCCGCCGGGGAGCCGGTCCGCGTGTCGACGAACATCCTCGGCGCCCTCTGGACCAAGCTCATCATCAACTCGGCCACCTCGACCCTCGGGGCGGTGACGGGGCTCACGCTGGGGGAGATGCTCTCGAAGGCGGTCGTGCGGTGGGTGGCGCGACACCTCGTGGCCGAGTCGGTGCGCGTGGCCGACGCGGAGGGGATCCGCCTCGAGCCGTTCGGCGGCCGCGTCGACCTGCGGCGCATCGCCTGGCGCGCTGGCGGCGGGATCGGGGCGTGGTGGCACAACCTGGCGAGCGGCGCCGCGCTGCGACTGGCCGCGAACCGCTACCGCGGGCTACGCTCGGTCATGCTCCAGGACCTGGACCGCGGCCGGCCGACCGAGGTGGACGAGTTCAACGGCGTGCTCGTCGCGCGGGGCGCTGCCCGCGGCGTGCCGACGCCGCTCAACGCGGCGCTCGTCGAGATGGTGCACGAGATCGAGCGCGGGGAGCGGCGAAGCGGGATCGAGAACATCGCACCGCTGCTCGAACTGATCGACGCCCGGGGCGGGCGAGACGCCGCG
>DATCKS010000176.1:0-2050 GCA_036562265.1 Thermodesulfobacteriota bacterium
GTGCGCGAGAGACGGGTCCTCGTCGAACGCCGTGCGCGCGACCAGCCGGTCGGCGGCGCCGAGCGTGACGATCGTCTCCGTGATGGCGGGGATCATGGAGATGATGCGGGTCGGCGGCGCCGCGACGCTGACTTCGCGGCCGCCGTCGTCCACGACCGTCGCAAAGACGGCCGGCTCGCCCCCGGGCGCATCGGCGCACCCGGCCAGGGCGAGCACCAGAGCGAGGAGCGGTGGGGGTACCCGTCGTACCGACACGAAAAACCGTCCTTCCCACACACGAGGGAAGAACGGGGATACGATGCCGGCACGACCGGCTCACATCTGCCGCCCGACCCTTCCCTCGAAGGGGTTCACTCGGGCACGAACGGAGCCGGTCTCCTGGCTCGAGACAGCGCCGCTCGCCTTCCCAGGGCGCCGAAGCACCCCAGTGGCTCATCGAGCGGGCCACACCGGCGGCCGCGAATCACGCGGCGGCCGGGTCTCTCACAGTGGCGGGGCCGCGCCGGTCTTGCACCGGACTTCCGGTAGGCCCCGTTCGTGTTATGTCACCCGGAAGGTAGCGGCGACCCGGCGGGCGCGCAAGGCGGGCCGGCGGCGCGGCCGGCGCCGGGTCGCGCAACTCGTTGTCAGCGCGAGCGAACCGCCGTCGTGCCGGCCGAGACGATCCGCTCGATCAGTGCCGGATCGTCGGGGAACTGACCGGCCTTCGGCAGCCGCCGGACCAGCTCGATCCAGTTCGGGTCCTGGGCGAACGCACGGCGGAAGAGCGGGAGCGCCTCGTCGACGCGGCCGAGGTTGGCCAGCATCACCGCGTGCCAGAAGACCATCTCGCCGTTCGTCGCCTCGTCGGGGACCATGCTCTCGGCCGTCGCGTACTCGCGCAGCGCGCGCTCGATGTCGCCTTCGGCCACGGCCGCGTCGCCGGCGTTCATGTGCTGGTACGCGCGGGCCAGGTGCACGAGGCGGCGGAGCTCCTTCAACGGCTCGGGGTGGTCCTCCACGCGCAGGTCGAAGATCCGGTCTTCCCACGGCCGGCCGGTCGGCTTGCCGGAGACGACGACGATCGCCGCGGACTGCACCCCGCGGATATCGCCGCCCTCGGCCTGCGCCGCTTCCAGCGCGGCGAGGAGCCGCTCGGCCAGGTCGCCCTTCGCGTTCTCGAAGGCCCGCGCCATGGCGTCCGGCACCGTGGGTTTCAGCATCAGGTTCGCCTGGACCGAGTAGTTCGGGCCGGTCCTGTGCCCGGCCGCTTCGATGCTGCGCTCGCCGGTGTGCACGGCCACGTTGCCGGCCGCGTCGATGATGGCGACCTGCCGGACCTCGGGGTGCGGGTCCGCGGCGAGGAGCGCGGCAAGGGCCTGCTGCGCGGTCTTCCCCGCGCGGAGCAGCTCGAGGGCGAGCGGGCCGTACGCCGGGTCGGCGAACGACTGCGTCGCGACCGCGCCGACGCCGGCCTCGGCCCACGGCACGATCGGGCCCACGCTGAACCAATGCGACTGCACGGCCACGCCGAGTTGCCCGGTTTCGGGGTCACGGGCCACGATCGAGTAGGTGTGCACCGGTCGCGAGAAAGTGTGCACCGGCCGCTGCGCCAGGACGGGCGCCGCGGTGCACAGGGCGAGTACGATTGCGGCGGACAGGGAACGATTCATGGCAACCTCCAGCGTTCACGCGGGATCGCGATCGTAGACCCAGGTCTGCAACAGCTCGAGCTGGTCGCCGAACGCCGACGCCGGGATCTCGACCCGGACCGGCTCGCCCTCGGGCCGCGCCAGCTCGACCACCAGGCCGCGCACGGTGCGCTTCTCGGGCGAGTAGCCCACGACGTAGGCGCGGCCTTCCGGCGCCGTCGAATCCGGCCAGGCGACGATGCGCCTGGCGAGGTCGTCGAGCGCCTCGCGGGCGACCGCCTCGGCGGCCGCGCGCGGGTCCGGGGTTGGTGCGTTCAACGGCATCGTGTCGAAACCTGCTTCCTCCAGCCGCCGCCCGGGGCGGCGCTGACCGTCTCGAACCAGGAACGGTCGGTGCCGTAGACCTCGAGGAGCAGCTC
>DATCKS010000185.1:0-8096 GCA_036562265.1 Thermodesulfobacteriota bacterium
GCCCGTACGTCGGCACTCCCGGGCCGCGCCAAGACCCGCCGTCCATCAGGACCGGCATCCCGCCCGTCCGGCGGAGCATGTCCTCGAGCTGCGCCACGGCCTGCATGGGGTTACTTCTTGCCCTGCTTCCCGCCGTCGTCGTCGCCGTCCCGCTTCGACGCTGTTGCCTTCTGTGGCTCGGCGACCGCCTCGACAGCCTTGCCGCGCCGGATCAGCTCGCGGCCGAACGGCTCGGAAACCGTGTAGACCTTCCCAGGCTCGAGCGTCTCCGCATCCTCGCCGATTACGGCGCCGATCATCCGGACCCGGATCGTTCTCGTTCCTATCGCCACGATGTCCCCCTTCGGGTTGAACGTGCTCAGCACCATCGTTCAGTCCCTTCGCGGTTGTGGGGCGGGGCCTAAGCCCCGCCCGCGGCGAAGGACGTCCCCGATTAGATCAGGGACGCGTCCTTGATGACGGCGAACGCCTCGGGGTTCCGCAGCGCAACGCCGGCCATCTGGAACGCCGTGACCTCGATGATCCCCTTCTTCTTCTGCGAATAGGGGTCGACAACGAGCTCGTAGGCCCCGAAGTAGCCGATGATGAGCTGCGACCACACGCCGAAGAGGATCGCGTGCAGGTTCGTGCCGCCGCCCTTCGTGAGGTTCGACGGAACCTGCGTCGAGACCTCGGCGCGGTAGCCGTTCATCTCGTTCCCCTGCCACACGGGCATCCCGTTGGTCCCCTCGAACATCTGGGTGACCTTCAGGAGCCCACGGATCCCGGGCGTCGTGAGGTACGCCATCGCGCCGATGTCGGCATCGTCGGACGCCACCTCCGTCTCGAGCTGGACGATATGCTCGAAGGTCGGTCGGCCGCCGTCCGTGCCGATCGGCACCACGTTGACCCCGCTGGTGTTCAGGATCCCCGTGGGCGCGTCGCCGCCCGGCCCGTTGATCGCAGCCGCGTCGATCCCGAGCGCGGCGACCAACGCGAGATCGTTCTGCACGAACGCATCGACGTCGATGCTGCCGAGCGTGAGGAACTGGCGGGTGTAACCCGTCGTGGCGCTCCCGCTCTTCGGCGAGAGCAGCACCTGACCGATCGTGGCGTCAGTGTCTGCCAGGTCGCTGCCCGGGTTCTCCGGCCGCCAGGTCCACTGTGCGCTCCCAGTCTGCCGCGGGAAGGCGATCTCGGCATTGAGCCCGGAGATCGTCTGGGCCCCGAGTGCGACGACGCGCATCCGCGGCCGCAGCATGTCGATCAGGTCGCCAGGCTCCGTGAAGACCGCATTGCCGCCGGCCGTGGGCGAGAGCGTGTTCAGCGCCGCGAGACGCTGGCCGAGCGCCGGATCCACCGCGGAGACCCGAGCGAGAAGAGCCGGGTCGACCCGCAGACCGAACGACGCCGCATCGCGCGTCTTGATCCGGTGCGGGACGAAGATCCCGCCGCGGGGCTTGTAGCCCTTCGGCAGATTCTTCTCGATCTCCTCGGAGACCTCGCGCTCGAAGCCCGCCTCGATCCCGCCCTCGCTCTTGGGGAGCTGCGAGAGGATCGCCCGGCTGATGGAATAGCGGCGTGCCTCCTTCTCAGAGAGCTCGACCGCCGGCGCCGTCATGGCCTGGAGGTTCTCCCGGGCCTCCCGGGCGAGCTCGAGCCCGATTTCGCCGACAGACTTCCCGCTGCGGATATATTCCGCAGCCCGATCGAGGACGCCATGCGCCTGGCACAGCTCCACGATCTGCGCGGCCCGCTGCTGTTCCGCCTCGCGGTCCGCGCCCACCTGCACCGCCGGCGTGGCGGTGGCCGTCGCGGCCCCCGTCTGGGCCGCGGAGTCCTTCTGAGGATCCACGATCTCCTCCCTGGCCTCTGAGGCCGCTTCGGGTGCCGGGGATTCGTCCTCGTCCGTCGACCCGTCCCCGTCCAGGTCGACGTCGTCTTCGGGATCCTCGAGCGGATCCCCATCATCGTCATCGCGCTTGTCTTCCGGGGCCTCGGCCTCGAAGACGTGCGCGATCGGCCACGCCGCCCCGGGCGCGACCTGCACAAGCAGCTCGCCGGCGGCCGCCGTCGCCGTCGCGCGGACGGTGGCGCCGGTGTAGAGTCCGATCTGCCGGCGCCGGTCGACGCCGACGTCGGCGAGGACCTCCTCGAGCGTTGCGATCCGGTCCGCCATGCCGAGCTCGACCGCTTCCTCGGCGAGGACCGTCCGGCCCTGGCCCCACGCCTCGCTCATCACGACGTCCTCGGATACGCCCCGATGCCGCGCGACGTCGCGGACGAACGCCTCGTAGTAGACATCCATCTGGGCCTGTAGATGCTCCCGCGCTTCGTCCGACAGCGGCTCGAAGGGGTTGCCCTCGGCTTTCCGGGCGCCGGCGCGGATGACCGTCGCCGTGATCCCTTCCTTCTCGAACAAGCGGCTGAACTCGAGGTGCACACCGTAGACTCCGATCGAGCCTACCTCGCCGCTTGGCGTCACGACAAACTCGCCGGCGGCCGTGCCGATCCAGTAGGCCGCGGACGCGGAAAGCGCGTTCGCGACGGCGATGATCCGCTTCGTCTTCCTGGCCTCGAAGATCTTCCGCGCGAGCTCAGGGACGCCGTAGACGGTGCCGCCCGGGCTGTTGATGTCGATTACGATCGTCTCGATCGCCTCGTCCTCGACCATCCGGTCGAACTCGAGCGCGATGTGCTCCGTCGATGCCGGCCACCGGCGGGCGCGGTGCAGGATCACCCCGGCGATCTGGAGCACGCCGACGCCCCGGCCGGCGGCCGCCGTCTCGCCGCGCATCTGCGCCATCGGCCCGAGCGCCGCCCGGATGTCGACGCCCTCTCCCCGGGCCTCCGCAGCGACAGCGTCGAGGAGGCGCTGGATGCGCGTCGGCTCGAGCGCGATCGGGCCTGAGAGGAGCGCCCGGACATCCTGGATCGTCGCGTTCATCGGCCCTTCCCGTTCAGCGCCGGCGCGTGCCGGCCGTTGCCGTGGGCGCGGATCTCGAGCGGCTCGAGCTCGAGCGCGGCCCGCTCATCGTCCGACCGGCCCCCACCCGAGCGCGACACGTCAGTCGTGAGCTCGAGGCCCAGCTCGCCCGCCATCCGCTCGGCTTCCTCATGCTCCCGGAGCACGTCGTAGAAGTCGAGGCCCCGCTCGGCGGCCATCCGCTGGTAGCTGTCCAGCTTGAGCCGGAGCGCGATCGCTGCCGCGCGTAGGTCCTTCTCGGGGTCGACCCAGTCCCACCCCCGGGGCTGCCAGCGCCTCGAGCGGTAGCGCGTCCAGTCGCGGCTCGGAACGTCGATCGCCCCAACCGTGACGGACCACTTCAGCCACGCGAGGAAGACCGGGTCGACATAGTGCCGCACGGTGAACCATTGGAGCCCTCGATAGACATCCCGGTCGGTGAGCTGTGCGGCGCGTAGGCTGTTGTAGCTGACGCCCTCCCAGTCGTTCGCGAGAGCGTTGTAGCTCGGGCCCAGACCGGAGGCGATGGACTGGAGCATCCCCTTCCGGAACTCCCGGAAGGCGTTCGTCGGGTGCTGCGGATCGAAGGGCTTGAACGTGTACCCAGGCGGGAGGACGTCGAAGACGCCTGGCTCCGCCTCCATCCGGATCGCCTCGGCCGCCTCGATGGCCCGGCGAACGACCGCGCCAGCCTCCTCGGACTTCTGCTCGAAGAATCCGCCCTTGGCGCTCGCCACCCGAGCGGCGACCAGCTCCGCCTCCTCGTATGCCCCGACCATATGAAGCGCGAGCATCACCGGCGCCAGCGGTGGCACGCCCCGGGTCTGCCCGACGCGCCGCGTCCGGTAGACGTGGAGGATCTGGTCAGCCGGGATTGCGACTCGCTCGCGCGCCGTCGCCTGGTAGTCGTGCGGGTGCCGCGTCCACAGGTGATACGCCACCGGCCGGCCCCAGGCGTTGAGCTCGACGCCCATCCGGACCTCGTTCCTGCGGGCGTCCGGCGCGCGGTTGTAGGATTCGTCAAGTTGGTCGGCGTCGAGGAACTGGATCGCGAAGCCGAACTCGTTATCCCACCCGGGGAGGAGCCGGACCAGGACCTCGCCATCCTGCGCCCACGTCTGCACCACCATCTGCTCGGCGTCGACACGGTGCATCCGGCCGTCCGCGGTGCACACCCCGACCGCGCTCCACTCCTCGTATGCCTCCTCGATCCGGTCACTCAGGCGCACGTCGAGCCCGCCGGTCGGTCTCTGCACGGTCGACTGGAACCGGATCCCGTGATGCCCGATCACGTTCGCAGCGAGGAGCTCGAGGAAGCGGACCGCGATCGGGTTGTTGCGGCACAGCTCTCTCGAGCGCCGGCGCAGCGTCGTGAGGTCCCACCGGATCTCGTGGTCGGCGCTCCGGAGCACGGCGAGGACCCAATCCGCCGTCAGCCGGCTGAGCTCGGCGCCGGCGTACGCTGCGGCGGAGCGCCGCGGCCGCTGTAGCTCGAGCGCACGCGCGAGGGGGTTCACCGCTCACCTCCGCGGCTGGTCCTGGTCAGCGCGTAGAGCCCCTCCGTCGCGAGCGTCCAAAGGAGCTTCCACCCGCCGAGGGAGAGGAAGAAGAGCCCCGCCGAGAGCGGCCAGACCTGCCAGACGAGTAGCTCGGCGATCCCCCAGGTGAGGAGCGCCCACCCCGCGACGAACGACGCCGAGGTCAGGAGCTCAGCGCGGAGCCGGACCATGCCATGCCAGAGCCTAGCGAGCGCGCGCAAAGACCACCTCCACACGCTGCCCGAACCGGCCGGGGTTCCGCTCCGCCGCCACCTCGGCGGCGTAGATCGCACGGAGCCGCACGAGCTCGCGCATCGGGATGTGCTTGACCGAGCGGCCGTTGATCGTGACCTCCTCGAGGTCGGACGTGAGCCGGCCTTCGATCGCCGCCTCGATCGCCTCGAGGACCCGCTCGGCGTGCGTCGCGCGCCCGACCGCTTCGATCGGATTCGCCCGAACCGCAAGGTCGCCCTCATAGACGGCGAAGCGATCCGGGCCCCGCTCGACGAAGCCGTACAGCCGGTACGTCCCCGCCTTCAGGTGTTCGGTGTCCGCCGCGGCGAGCCTGACCCGGTAGAGGTCGCCGGCGGCTTCGGCCTCGACGTCAAGGTCGACCGGGCCCCGGATCGCGTATTGCAGGGTCCAGCCGTCCGCCGGCGGATACGCCGCCAGCTCGCGGTCCCATTCGACCGTCGTTCCTGCGGTCAGCTCGGTCGGCTCTCGAGTCGGGGGCATGACGGCGCCGGAAAACGAAAAAGCCCCTTGCCCGGGCCAATCCCGGGAAAGGGGCGTGTTCGCCAGTCTGTCGCCGGCGGGTCTCGCCGGCCTTTGCTACGCAAGCTAGCGAATTATCATCCCCTCCGCAAGTCCTAGCGTCGCCAGCCGTGCACCCAACTGCTTCGGCGGATCGGACGGCCGGGGATTCGGACGGGGGCATCCTCGGCCTTCGGCACCTCAGGCGGCTGGCGCGCCTCCTCCGCGAGCCGCGCGAGGATGGACGTATCGCCGGACGTGTAGATGTGCATCGCAGCGAGACAGAGGACCTCGAGGTCGATCGCCTCGTTTCGCTCCCGGAGCTGGATGTAGCGCCGCACCCGCCGGCCGCCCTCGGTGACCCATTGCGCCTTTTCCGCCGTGAGCTGTGCGAAATATTCTGCGTCCGCGTCGGCGCAGAAGTGCATATAACCCGGCCCCGGGCGCTGGATCTTGAGCCGCGCGAATAGCAAGTCTTTGTACGCCGTCGTTCCGATCGTCCAGGGTTTCACCCCATGGCGGTTGCGGCGCTTCGGCCGCGAGAGCGGTTCCCGGGCTCGATGATCGACGCCGATCGACGCGTAGACGCCGCGATGCTCCCGCTCCCGGACGAACTCGTACACCTGTGGCTTCAGGTACCCGGCATCGATCAGGGCGCATGCGATCGACATCTCGGCGCCTTTCTCGTGGCGGTAGGTGCGGGTCAGCATCGCGTCGAGGCGCTGCCACGTCTCCGGTCGCTCCGGGTCGCCGTAGATGCGGCGATGCGTGATGAGCCAACTTTGCTCGCCGGCGCCGAAGCCCCGCACGGCGAGCTCGAGCCGGTCGACCTGGACGTCGACGCCGGCGACCAGGAGCCCGACGCCATCTGGGACCTCCACGGGCTCGCCCTTGTCGTCGACGTAGACCTTCGCCCGGGCCGCGAGGGCCTCCGGCTTGACCTCGCCCTCGTCTTCCCATGTCTCGGCGAGGACCAGGTTCACGAACGCCTGGAGCTTCTCCGGCTTTCCCTGTGCCTCGAGCCATTCGCGGACCAGCCGCGGCCACTCCGACCCCGCCAGGAGCACCACAAGGGCGCTGAAATGGAAGCCGAGCCTGCGCGCCTTCCCATCCCGGACAGGCTCGCCGTCGTCCGTCAGGTACTTTCCCCGCGGCACGATCGTGTATTTGTGGCGCTCCTCGATGATGCAGCCATTCTCGCAGAGGTAGTAGACACTGTCCGGATCGTGACGCGTCTCGCGCTCGGTACCGCCGCACTCCGGGCACGGGGCATTCAGGCCCTCGAGCTGCACCCCGCACGCTCGGCAATGCACCGTCTTCGTCCATTTGATCCCGTACGGGGTATCAGGTCCGCCCCATCGGAGCACCTGGTACTTCCCGCAATGGGGGCACGGGACATGGAACCGACCGTGCCTCTCCATCGACAGCCGGAGGCGCTCGATCTTCGAGTGTCCCTTGACCTTCGGCGTCGAGACCCAGACGAATTTCCGGTTCCAGAAGCGGTCGGCGCGCTTCTTCGCAAGGGCGACCTGGTCACCTTCATCGTCGATTTGATCGTCCCAGGCGTCGAGCTCATCGCCGAAGACGTAGCGGGCCGGGACCATGCGGAACGCGCGGCCACTCGCGGCGCCGACGATTCCGAGCGACCCGTGCGGGAAGCTCTTCTCGAGGATCGTCGCCTCGCCGGTCCTGGCCTTCGAGTCCGCCACCAGCCGCGAAAGCGACGGCGTCGCGCGGATCATCGGCTGGAGCTTCTTCTTGCTGAACTTCTCCGCCTCTTCCCGGGTCGGCAGAATGACCAGGATCGGCCCCGGGTCATGTTCGATTGCATACCCGATCGGGTTCAGGATCGCGCCCTCGGTCGCCCCCGCCTGACTCGGCTTCTGAACGACGACTTCCTCGACCGACGGATCCCAGATCGCGTCCATGATCTCGATCAGGTAGGGGACCCGCTCGGCGCGGTAGCGGCCGGGCTCGCTCTCCCCCTTGCCGAACTCGCGGTTCTTTTCGGCCCATTCGCGGATGGTGAGGTCGGGCGGGAGCGCGAAGGCGGACCGGAAGACGGCGGCCTCGACGGCGGCAGCCCGGCGCCGCGCCGCGGCGAGGTCAATCGGAGGCGTCCTCGTCTTCACCAGCATCGGCCTGCTGTTCGATCCGGTCCGCCTCGCGAAGGAGCTCCTCGAGGAGTTCGTTCACGAGCGTCTTGAGCGTGGCGAGCCGGTCGGTGTCCGTCTCGCATGCGCCGAGGCGGGGCGTCCAAGCGCCGGGGATGTTCTTCAGCCGGCCGGCGAGCCGGCCAACGATCCGCTCGAGCCGCTCGCGGTGCATGGAGAGCGGGATCAGCTCGCCCTCGAGCTGCGCCACCTCGAGCTCACGCCGGCGGGCGAGCGCGACCTCCTTCCGCCGGCGGGCCTCGGCGTAGCTGATGACCTCCTCGCCCGCCGGTTCCCCCGCCGGGTCGGTCGGGCGCCCCGAGGGGGGAACCGGTTCCCCCTTCCGGGTCACTCCCGAGATGCCCCGGCCGCTCGCCGCAGCGACCCGGTCGCCGGGCCAGGCCGCATCGGCGGCCGCAACGTCGATCAATCCGTCCGGGCCGGCCTGAATCTGGCCTCGCGCAATGGCTTTCCGGACCGCTGCGGGGGTGCCGCCGGGGAGCCCGAGCGCCGCTCGGTGACGGGCGTACGCCTTGATGCCGAGGCGGGCAGGTTCCACGGCTCAGCCCTCCGCGGCTGGGGGGACCAAATTCGCGACCTGGTGCAAACACCGGCGCCGGGGTCTGCGGATACCCGCGGCCGAGGTCCGCAGGAGGACCCGCGATCGCGGGCCGGCCTGGAGTCCCGGGGCAGTCATCGCTCCCGACC
>DATCKS010000196.1:0-1531 GCA_036562265.1 Thermodesulfobacteriota bacterium
GAGCATGAGGGCGGCGATCATGACGGCGGCGGAGCCGGACCCCGGGATCCCGAAGGCGAGGAGCGGCACCATGGCGCCGGGCACGCAGGCGTTGTTGGCCGCCTCGGGCGCGGCCACCCCCTCGAGCGATCCCTTGCCGAAGCGTTCCGGGTGCTTCGACCAGCGCTTCGCCTCCGAGTAGGCCACGAGCGACGAGACCGTCGCGCCGGCCCCCGGCAGGACGCCGAGGATCATGCCGAGGATCGAGGTCCACCCGACGAGCGGCAGGAGCGGGCGGAACTCGCGCCAGCTCACGAGCTTCGACGAGACGCTCCCCGAGAAGCGCTCGACGGGCCGCGCATCGCGCGCCTGGGTGAGGATCTCGGAGACGGCGAGGAGGCCGACGAGGACGCTGATCTGCTGGAAGCCGTCGAGGAGTTCCGGGACGCCGAAGGTGAAGCGCGCCGTCCCGGTGAAGGGGTCGAGCCCCACGGTGGCCAGCGCGACGCCGAGCACCGCGGAGAGGAGTCCCCGGACGACGCTCGCCTCGCCCAGGCTCGTGACGAGGGCGAGCCCGAAGCAGGCGAAGGCGAAGAACTCCGGCGGGCCGAACGACAGCGCGACGCGGGCGAGCGGCACCACCATGAGGATGAGCAGGACGTTGCCGATCACCCCTGCGATGAAGCCCGAGTAGAGCGAGACGCTGAGGGCCTTGCCGCCCTGCCCCTGCTGCTGGAGCGGGTAGCCGTCGAGCGCGGTCATGACGGCGGCCGAGGTCCCGGGGGTGCGGATGAGGATGGCGGGGACCGACCCGGAGTACTCGGCCGCGACGTAGACCGCGGCGAGCATCATGAGCGCGCCGGCCGGCGGCATCCCGAAGGTGAGCGGCAGGATGAGGGCCATGGCCGTGCTGGCCTGGATGCCGGGCAGCGCGCCGCCGACGAAGCCCCACACGGTGCCGAGCCCCATGAGGGCGAGGCTCTGCCAGGAGAACGCTTCACGGATGCCGATGACCAGGGCGTCCCACATGGGCCGCTACCCCCGGAGCATTCCCAGCGGCACCTCCTGGTCGAAGAGCCGAAAGAAGACGAGATAGAGGACGACCGTGCCGACGGCCGACACGAGCAGGACGGTCGCGGGCCGCCTCGTCCCGTTCACGACCATGGTGCCGGCCATGAGGAGGGGCGTCGCGAGGAAGCCGAGGAGATCCCAGAGCGGCGTCGCCAGCGCCAGGACGGCGAGCGTGCCCAGAAAGGCCGCCCGGTTCTCGGGCTCGCGCTCGGCGGGGCCGGTCGCCGGCCAGACCAGCTCGACCGCCACGAGGAGCACGGCGAGCCCCGCCATGACGAGGGCCAGGAACTTGGGGATCGCGTCCGAGCCGATCTGCTCGAAGAGGACGCCGCGCGGGAGGCGGTCGGCCAGCGCGTAGTAGCCGGCCGCGAGGCCGAGGAAGAGGAGCCCCGCGACGAACGTCCGGCGGCGTTCCGCCCCCATGCGCGCGTCAGGACCTCCGCCGGCCGGGCGGCATCTCGCCGCGGCGCTCGGGGGCGAG
>DATCKS010000223.1:0-9930 GCA_036562265.1 Thermodesulfobacteriota bacterium
TCAAGACTCTGCCATCGACTGCTTCCCGCAGGCGGCGCCCCTATCGGGCCGCTAAATTTAGAATATTGGATCGCTTTGCTTGACATGCTGTTCTGAACATTCTAGGCTGCCAGTGATCCCTGTTACTGGCGATAAGAAGCAAATGATTCATCCCGACGACAACTTCCTGGCCAGGCTGGCGGCGGTGCAACCGTCGCTCTCGCCACGGATGGCGCAACTGGCGGCCTACGTGAGCGAGAACTACGTGAAGGCGGCCTTCATGAGCACGCGGGAACTCGCCGCGGCGGCCGGCGTGAGCCTGGCAACGGTCGTCCGCTTCCCGGTGCTCCTCGGCTACAAGAACTTCGACGCCTTCCGCGAGAGCATCCAGGATCAGCTCAACTTCGACCTGACCGGCGTCGAGCGGCTCAAGACGCTGCCGGCGGCCAACCGGTCCCCCGCGGCCCTCCTCCGGCGGATCATCGACGCCGACTTCGAGAGCCTGCGCGCCCTCGCCCGGTCGTTCTCCGAGACGCAGCTCGAGCGCTTCGTCGAGGCGCTCCGCGCGTCCGAGCGGGTCACGATCGTCGGCTTCCGCTACGTGAGCCCGCTCACGATCTACTTCGGCTACTCCCTGGCCAAGATCAAGCCGAACGTCGAGGCCTTCACGCGGGCCGACTCGTCCCTCTACGACCGCGTCCGGCTGATGGACAAGGGCGACACGCTCGTCGCGATCGCCTTCGCACGCTATCCGAGCGACCTCGTCGCGCTCGTCCGCTACGCGCGCAAGCACGGGGTGCGCGTCCTCGCCATCACCGACAGCCCGCTGTCGCCCATCCTGCCGCTCGCGGAGGTCGCGCTCTTCGCGAGGGCGAGCATGCTCGACTTCGTCGGCTCGCTGGCCGCGCCGGCCGCGCTCATCAACTGCGTCGTCTCGGAACTCGGCGTCAGGCTCGGCGAGCGCGCCCTCGAGCGGCTGCAGGCGCTCGAGGCGGTGGCGGCCGAGATCGGCACCTACGTGCGCAGCGGCAGCCGGCCGACGCCGTACCGGGGCAACCTCCTCGCCTGGGCAGACGAGCCCGACGGCGCCGAGCGGGCGCCCGAGCCGACGCCGTGATCCGCCTCGAGCACGTCTCCAAGGTCTTCACCTCGGCCGGCCACACCATCCGGGCGGTCGACGACGTCTCGCTCGAAGTGGCCCCGGGCGAGATCTGCGTCCTGATCGGGCCGTCCGGCTCCGGCAAGACGACGACGATGCGGATGATCAACCGGCTCGAGCTGCCGACGTCCGGGTGCATCACGGTCGGCGGGCGGGACATCGCGTCGGTCGACGACGTCGAGCTGCGGCGCGGGATCGGCTACGTGATCCAGCAGGTCGGGCTCTTCCCGCACATGACCGTGGCCGACAACGTGGCGATCGTGCCGCGCCTGCTCAAGTGGCCGGCCGCGAGGCGGCGCCGCCGCGCGGAGGAGCTGCTCGAACTGGTCGGCCTCGAGCCCGCGCGGTTCGCCGATCGCTATCCGCGGCAGCTCTCGGGGGGGCAACAGCAACGGGTCGGCGTCGCACGGGCGCTCGCGGCCGACCCGCCGATCGTCCTCATGGACGAGCCGTTCGGGGCGGTCGATCCGGTCACGCGCAAGCAGCTCCAGTGGGAGCTCAAGCGCATCCAGGCCGAGGTGCACAAGACGATCGTCTTCGTCACGCACGACATCGGCGAGGCGTTCCTCCTCGGCGACCGGATCGTCCTCATGGCCGACGGCCGGGTCGTGCAGCAAGGCGCCCCCCAGGACCTCCTTCGCCATCCCGCGGACCCGTTCGTGACGAGCTTCATCGGCGAGAACCGGGCCGCCGGGATGCTCCAGTACACGACCCTCGCGGAGCTGGCCCGGCCGGCGGCCGAGGCCCCGCGGCCCGGCGTGACCCCCCTTCCGGCGACGCTCTCGGTGCTCGAGGCGCTCAAGCGACTCGGCAATCGGCCGGACGAGGCCGACGACGCCATCTGGGTGTCCGATCCGGCCGGCCGGCCGGCGGGCCGCCTCACCTACCGGGACCTCGTCGTCGCGATCGGCGAGGCGATGGCAGACGATGCGGTACCTCGTTGAGCACCCGCAGCGCGTCCTCGAACTCGCGCTGCAGCACCTCGAGATCGTCGCCGCCTCCGTCCTGGTCGCCGTCCTCGTCGGCGTGCCGCTCGGGATCCTCGTGACGCGCCTGCGGTGGCTCGAGGGGCCGGTCATGTACACGGCCGGCATCCTCTACACCGTCCCGAGCCTCGCCCTCTTCGCGGTGCTCATTCCCGTCACGGGCCTCGGCGCGCGGCCGGCGATCGTCGCGCTGATCCTCTACTCCCTGCTCGCGATCATCCGCAACACCGTCGCCGGGATCGATGCCGTCGACCCCGCGACGCTCGAGGCGGCGCGGGGCATGGGCATGACCGGCACCCAGCGCCTGCTCCTCGTCGAGCTGCCGCTCGGGCTGCCGATCATCCTGGCCGGCGTGCGCGTCGCGGCCGTGGCGGCCATCGGGATCGCGACCGTGGCGGCGTACGTGGGCGCCGGCGGCCTGGGCCTCCTCATCTTCGACGGCCTGCGCACCCTCGACACGGACCGCGTGCTCGGCGGCGCCCTGGCGACGTCGGCCATGGCCCTCGCCGTCGACGCCGGCCTGGCCCGGCTGGGCGGCAGGCGCGGCGAGGACATCGCGCAGGCGCGCGGCGGCTGAGGCGGTTCTCGATGGGCAACCCGTTCGGCTTCGTGACCTACATCCTGGAGCACCCCGACAGCTTCCTCGAGCTCTTCCGGCAGCACGTCGAGCTCACGGCCCTGTCGGTCGTCTTCGCCGTCGCCGCCGCCCTCCCCCTCGCGGTCCTGGCGAGCCGCATCAATGCGCTCGCCGGCCCGATGACGTGGCTCGCCGGCGTCGGGCAGACGATTCCGAGCCTCGCCGTCCTCGCCCTCGTCCTGCCGTTCCTCGGCATCGGGTTCGCGCCGTCCCTCTTCGCGCTGACGATCCGCGCGCTCCTGCCGATCTTCCTGAACGCCTACGTCGGCATCCGCGGCGTCGACCGGGCCGCGATCGAGGCGGCGCGCGGGATGGGGATGAACGGCGCCGAGCGGCTCTTCCTCGTGGAGCTGCCCCTGGCGGTCCCGGTCATCCTGGCCGGCGTCCAGACCGCCACGGTGCAGAACGTCGGGGTCGCCACGCTCGCGGCCTTCATCGGCGGCGGGGGGCTCGGCGACCTGATCCTCCAGGGGCTCGCCATGGTCGACACGCCGGTGCTCCTCGCCGGCGCCGTGCCGGTTGCGCTGCTCGCGATGCTGGCCGACGTCGGGATGCGGCGCATCGGCCGCCTGCTCACGCCGGGCGGCCTTCGGGTGGTGCGGGCATGAGCGCGGGAGACCGGACGCGCGAGGTCGCCAGGTTCGCGCTCGGCGTCCGCTTCGCGGACCTGCCGGCGGCCGTGCAGGCGCAGGCGCTTCGCTGCGTGCTCGACCTCCTGGGCTCGGCGGTCGCCGGCAGCCTCACCCCGGTCGCCCGGATCGCCGCCACCTACGCCCGGGCGGCGCACGGCCCGGGCGGGGCGACCATCATCGGCACCGACGGCGGCAGCACGCCGGTCGGCGCGGCGCTCGCCAACGGCTTCGCCGCCTCGGCGCTCGACATCGACGACGGTTATCGCCCCGTCAAGGGGCATCCGGGCGCGGTCGTCCTGCCGGCCGTCCTCGCGGCCGCGGAGCAAACCCGCGCGAGCGGTCAGGAGTTCCTGACGGCGCTCGTCGTCGCCTACGAGGTCGCCATGCGCGCCGGCCTCGTCCTGCACCCGCTCTACGGCTTCTACCACGGCACCGGCGCCTGGGGGCCGGTCGGCGCGGCGGCCGGCGCGGCGCGCCTCCTCCGCCTCACGCCCGACCAGACCTGGCACGCGCTCGGCATCGCCGAGTTCCACGCGGCGATGACCCCCGAGATGCGGTCGGTCGACTATCCGAGCATGCTCAAGGACGGCATCGGGTGGGGCGCCATGGTGGGGCTTGCCTCCGCGGGGCTCGCGGCCGCGGGCTTCACCGGGATCCCGAGCCTCTTCGACGCGGCGCCCGAGGGCGCCGCGCTCCTGGGCGGCCTCGGCCGCGACTACCTGATCCTGGATCTCTACTTCAAGCCGTACCCCTGCTGCCGCTGGGCGCAGCCGGCGGTCGAAGGGGCGCTCGCGGCCGCGGCCGCGCTCGGCGCGCGGGGCGACGACATTGCCCGGGTCACGGTGTACACGTTCGAGGCGGCGACCCACCTGCGCGTCGTCGCCCCCCGTACCACCGAGGAGGCGCAGTTCAGCCTCCCCTGGCCGGTCGCCTGCGCGCTCCTCGGCGGCACCGTCACGCCTGCCGACGTGCTCGACGCCGCCCTCGAGGATGCCGCCCGCCGCCGGCTCGCGGCCCGCGTGGCGATCGTCGAGGATCCGGACCTCTCCCGGCAGTTCCCGGCCCGCGCCCTCGCCCGCGTCGAGGTCGAGACGGCCGACGGCCGCCGCGCCGCCTCCGGCGTGGTCGCCGCGCGCGGCGACGCCGACGCCCCGCCTGCCGACGCCGAACTGCGGGAGAAGTTCCATCGCCTCGCCGACCCCGTCCTCGGGGCGGACGGCGCCCGTTCGCTCGCGGCCGCGATCGAGGACCTGCCCGAGGCCGAGAGCCTGGACCGCCTCCTCGAACGGCTCCGCGTCCCCGCGCCGGCTTCCTAGCGCGGCGCTCCACTCGTTACCAGGAGGTTGCCGTGATGAACCATCGGACGCTTCTCGCCTCGCTCGTGGCTGCGCTCCTCGTGGCCGCCGCGTTCGTTGCGCCGACCGCCCGCGCCGGTCAGGCCGGCAAGACGGTCACGGTCGGCTCCAAGAACTTCACCGAGCAGCTCATCGTGGGGCAGATCGTCGCCGCGCTGCTCGAGCACGCGGGCTACCAGGTCGATCGCAAGCTGAACCTCGGCGGCACCGCGGTGGTGCACCAGGCGCTCGTCAGCGGCGACGTCGACGTGTACGTCGAGTACACGGGGACCGGCCTCACGGCGCTCCTCAAGCTTCCCGCGCAGACCGACCCCGACAAGGTGTACGAGACGGTCAAGCGGGAGTACGAGAGCCGCTTCAAGGCCACCTGGCTGTCGCCCTGGGGCTTCAACAACACCTACGCGCTCGCGATGCGCGCGGACAGGGCTCAGGCGCTCGGCGTGAAGACGATCGCCGACCTCGAGGGCAAGGCGCAGGACCTCACGTTCGGCGGGACGCAGGAGTTCATCACGCGGCCGGACGGCCTGCCCGGCATCGAGAAGACGTACGGCCTCAAGTTCAAGCAGGCGCGCGGGATGGACTTCGGCATCATGTATCAGGCGGTGGCCTCCGGCCAGGTCGACGTCGCCTCCGCCTTCGCCACCGACGGCCGCATCGCCGCGCTCAACCTCGTGACGCTCGAGGACAACAAGCGGTTCTTCCCGCCCTACTACGCCGCTCCGGTCGTCCGGCAGGAGGTCCTCCAGAGGGACCCGAAGATCGCCGAGGTCCTCAACACGCTCGCCGGCAAGATCGACGACGACACGATGCGCAGGCTGAACGCGCAGGTCGATCAGGAGAAGAAGGAGCCGGCGGACGTGGCCCGCGCCTTCCTCAAGGAGCGGGGCTACATCAACTGACGGACCCCCCGGGGGGCCCGAGGCGCCGCCGCAGTAGCGGTCAGCGCACGGCCAGGACGACCGATCCGGCGAGGAGCGCGCCCATCGCGATGTCGAAGGCGCGGCGGGCGCGCTCGGTGCCGAGGACCCGTTGCGCGGCGGCGCCGAAGGCGAGCCACACGAAGCAGCAGGGCGAGGACGCCACGACGAACAGGCCGCCCAGGGCCAACGCCTGCGCGAGGGCGCTGCCGGACGCGGCGTCGAGGTAGGTCCCGGCCGCGCCGGCGCAGACGATCCACGACTTCGGGTTGACCCACTGGAACGCCGCCGCGCCGACGAAGCCGACCGGCCTCTTCCCGTGTTCCGCCGCCGCGCCGCCGCGACCCGCGGTCGCGATCCGGTAGGCGAGCCACAGCAGGAAGGCGGCGCCGATCCAGTTGAGCGCCCGCAACAGGCCGGGACTGGCCAGGACGACGCTGCCCAGCCCGAACGCCACGACCGCCATCATCAGCCCCATCCCGATCGTCACCCCGAAGAGGCACGGGAGTCCGCGCAGGACGCCCACCCGGGCGCCGGTCGCCGTCAGGAGGAGGTTGCTCGGCCCCGGCGTGCCGGCGGCAACGACCGCGAAGAGCAGGAAGGCGGCCGCCTGCTCCGGCGTCATGGTGTCGCGCGAGGAGACAGAGCCATGGCCGGCAGGCTACGCCCGGGCCGCGGCGGCGGTCTTGTACGATCGTGCGGGAACCGGCCCCCGATGCGGCCTCTAGAACGCGAAGCGCCGCATCCCGCCGTCCACGTGGATCACCTCGCCCGTGATGTAGCGCCCCCTGGGCGAGGCCAGGAAGGCGACGAGGTACGCGACGTCGTGGGGCTCGCCGAAGTAGCCGAGCGGGATGTTGGCCTTCGCGAACGCCTCCCGATCCTCGGGCGTCGGGTGGAGGCGCTCGACGATCTGCTCGCTCATGATCCGGCCGGGCGGGATGGAGTTGACGGTGATGCCGTAGGGGCCGACCTCCCGTGAGAGCCCCTTGGCCCAGGCGTGCACCGCCGCCTTGGCGGCGTTGGCCGCGTTCATCCCCCGCGGTTCGGACGAGCCGGTGATGTTGATGATCCGGCCCCATCGGCGCTGCCGCATGGAGGGAAGCAGCGCGTGCGTGAGCCGCCGCAACGCCACGAAGTTGACGGCGAAGGCCTCCGTCCACTGCTCCTCGGTGGCGTCGACCGGCAGCGGGCGCGAGCCGCCGGCGCTGTTCACGAGGATGTCGGCGCGCCCGAACGCACCGAGGACGCGGTCGCGGACGAGCGTGTGGGCGTCCGGCGTACCGAGGTCCACCGGGACGACGAGCGGGCGGGGCGCTCCCGAGGCGGCGATCTCGTCCGCGAGTCGCTCGAGGCGCTCCGCGCGCCGCGCCACGACGGCAAGCTGAACCCCCTCGGCCGCGAGCACCTCGGCGACCGCGCGCCCGATGCCCGCGCTTGCCCCGGTCACGACCGCCACCCGGTCACGCAACTCCAGGTCCACGTCACCGTCCTCCTGCCGCGGCCCCACCCGCGGCCTCGTGCCATGGTCGATCGACCCCGTCCCGCCCAAGGCCCCCGAGCAGCTCGGCGATCGCGCCGGCTGGCAGCGTGTCGACGCGCTCGAGCGTCTCGAGCGTGCGCGACGCCTCGGCCGGCCCGAGGAGGAGGCCGAGGCACCCGCGAGCCTTGTCCGCGAGGAGGCGCCTCTCGATCGGCCTGCCCCAGATGCCGGGCGGCCCGTCGCACCGGCGCTCGAGCGACCGGCCGTCGTCGAGGGTGACCTGGATCCGCACGTGCATCCGGTCGAAGCGGCCCTCGATGGCCGGGTCCTGGACGAGCTCCGTGCGGGCGAGGAGCCGCTCCATGTCGGGAGCGAAGCGGCGGGCGTCGGTGAAGCTCTCGATCCCCACCCGCCCGTCGAGCAGCGCGACGGCGGCCGCGTACTGGAAGCTGAACTTCCCCGCCAGGCCGGTGGCCGGCCGCGGCCGATCGACGTACGGCATGACGGGGGTGGTGATGCGCACCCGCTCGATGCGGGCGCCTGGCGGCAGCGCGGGGTGCAGGTCGAGCGCGGCGGCGATGGCGAAGTGTGTGCCGTACTGGCTCGGGAACACCTTGAAGGCGGGCCCCGGGTCGACGACGTGCAGCGTCTCGACCGGGGCGACGAGGCGCGACGGGTCGAAGGCCTCGCCGAAGAACGCGTAGCCGAAGCCGCGGCGGCCGGCCAGGGCGTCGGGGTCGGCGGTGAACCCGCGGCCGGCGAGGAGGGCGGCGTCGAGCCCAGAGGCCGCGGCGTCGCCGCAGTGGAGCCCCTTGGTCATGCTGCCGACGTTGACCAGCACCGCGCCGGCCCGCGACGCGGCGATCCCGAGGGCGTGCGCGAGCTCGTCGGCGCCAAGCCCGAGGAGCACGGCGCTTGCCGCCGCGGCGCCGAGGGGACCGACCACGCCCGGCGGATGGAAGGTGAGCTGTGCGGGCTCGTACTGGCCCGACGCGAGCCGCAGCCGCGCCTGCGCCTCGATGCCGACCGCCAGCGCGAGGAGGAGCCGCTCGCCGCCGGGGGCCGGTCGCGCCGCCGGCCCCGGCACCTCGACGCCGCGCGACAGCGCCTCGCCGAGGGCGAGGATCGCCGGTAGCGTGGTCGAGACGGCGTGGTTGGGCGGGTTCCACATCGGCTCCCAGTCGAGGACGTGCATCGCCGCCCCGTTCGTCCGGGCGGCGGCGACCGGGTCGGTGCGGAAGCCGTGACCGATGACGGTGGCGACCGGCGCGCCGCCGGCGGCGGCCGCCTGCGCCGCGAGCAGGCGCGGCCCCTTCTCGAGGCTGCCGGCCGCGGCGATGGCGACGCCGTCGACCACGAGATCGCGGCACGTCGCCCGCTCGGCGTCCGTCAGGCCGCGGTCGGCGATGGTGAGGAGCAGCCGGGCGAACTCGGCCGTCAGGCTCATGCCGCCGGCCGCTCGAGGAACCCGAGGAGATCGCCGGCGGACCACCGGTCGAGGTCGCCGACGGCGGCCTCGACGCGCTCCGCTCCCGCCTCGCCGAGGATCGGCGCGGCGAGCGCCCGGAACTTCGCGCGCAGGGCGGCGTCGCGCCCCGGGTTGGCCGGCGACCCGGAGGGGTCGAGCACGTCGACGCGACGGAACCGGCCGGGCGCCTCCTCGACCTCGACCCAGCCGGCGAAGCGGCCGGGATAGATCGCGTCGAGCGCCGGGTCGTGGACCACCTCGATCGACTCGGCCAGGGCGGTGACGGTCCGGTCGGCGATGCGGTCGGCCGCGAACTGCCGCGGCAGGACCGCGCCGTCGGTGAGCGCCACGGCCACGCAGTAGCGGAGGCTCATCTGGGCGTTGAGGGCGGTGCCGGGACGGTAGGGGTAGCCGCACTGGACGTCCACGACGCGGGCGACGCCGGCGCGGACGCGCGCCCCGGGGCGGTAGCTCGCCCGGAGGGCGAGTGCGGCGTCGATGTGGGGGTGCACGCTGCCGCAGCACGAGTACGGCTTGAAGGTCGTCTCGGCGGCGTGCCAGGTCGCGCCGAGACCACCGACGAGCGGTCCCGGATCCGAGTGGTCGGAGAAGGCCTTGAGGAGCCCGCCGTCGGCCGCCTCGTACACGCTGGTCGGCCCGGTGAAGCCCATCGCGGCCAGCTCCGCCGCGAGGACGCCCGACTGGGCGGAGCGTCCGGGATGGAACCGCTTGCTCATCGACCCGTCGGCGTTGAAGGCGAAGAGGCCGGCGGACTGGGTGCCGGCGAGGCCGAGCGCCCACGCGGTCCGCTCCGCGTCGAAGCCGAGGAGGACGGCGGTCGCCGCCGCCGCGCCGAACGTGCCGCAGACGCCGGTCAGGTGCCAGCCGCGCAGGCGGGCGTGCGACGGCTCGAGGGCGAGCGCCGTGCGGATCATGACCTCGTAGCCGGCGACGATGGCCGTCTCGAGCCGCTCCCCTGCGCCGCCGTACGCCTCCGCCGTGGCGAGCGCCGCCGGGACGACGACCGCCCCGGGGTGGAGCTTGGCGTTGTGGAAGTCGTCCAGTTCGAAGGCGTGCGCCGCGACGCCGTTCACCAGCGCGGCGTCGCTCGGCCGCAGGTCGGCGCGGCCGCTCCCCCATCGGCGGGCGAGCGGCCCCCTGCCCGGCGCCCAGCGCGACACCCAGTCGGCGACGATCCCGGTCCACGGCTGGTCCATGCCGACGAGACCGACGCCGAGCGTGTCGAGGACGAAGAGGCGGACGGCGCGGCGGACCGGCTCCGGGATGTCCTCGTGCCCGAGCCCCGCCAGCCAG
>DATCKS010000225.1:0-6690 GCA_036562265.1 Thermodesulfobacteriota bacterium
CGCTTCGAGTACTTCTGGACGAGGAAGGGGTAGTCGCACTGCGGGCAGCGGATCGGCTTCGGCCGGTCCCAGAGGGCGAACGTGCACTCCGGGTAGCGGTTGCAGGAGAAGAACGTCTTGCCGCGCTTGCTGCGCCGCTCGGCCAGCTCCCCCTGGCCGCACTGCGGGCAGGCGATGCCGGTCGTGATGGTCTTCGTGTAGCGGCACTCGGGATAGCCGGAGCAGGCGAGGAAGCGGCCGAAGCGTCCGCGCTTGACGACGAGCGGGTGGCCGCTCTCCGGGCAGATCTCGTCGGTGGCGACCTCCTCGACCACCTTGATGGCGCCGGTCTCCGGATCGCGGACGAAGTCCCTCGTGTTCTTGCACTCGGGGTACCCGGGGCAGGCGAGGAACTCCCCCATGCGGCCCCACTTGATGACCATGTTCCTGCCGCACTTCTCGCACGGGATGTCGGTGGGGATCTCCTGGGCCTTGACGTCCCGCATGCTCGCGGCGGCTTCCTTCAGCGTCTTCTCGAAGGGGCCGTAGAACTCCTTGAGCATCTTCACCCAGTCGACCTGCCCCTCCTCCACCTTGTCGAGCTTGTCCTCCATGCCGGCGGTGAAGGTGACGTCGACGATCTCGGGGAACGACTCGACGAGGAGGTCGGTCACGATCTCGCCGAGCTGGGTCGGCCGGAAGCGCCGGTCCTCGAGGGTCACGTACTCGCGGTCGCGGATGTTCGAGAGGATGGCGGCGTACGTGGACGGCCGGCCGATCCCCTTCTCCTCGAGCGCCTTGACGAGCGAGGCCTCCGTGTAGCGGGGCGGCGGCTGCGTGAAGTGCTGCTGCGGATCGAGCTTGAGGAGGCGGAGCCGGTCGCCCTCGGCGAGGTCGGGCGGGAGTCCCGAGCCTCCCTCCTCCTCGGCCGCGAGCGGGTCGCCCTCGTCGCGCCCCTCGATGTAGACCTGCATGAACCCGGCGAACTTCACCACCGAGCCGGTGGCGCGGAAGACGTGCCCCTTCGCCTCGACGTCCACGGTGGTCTGGTCGTAGACGGCCGGCACCATCTGGCAGGCCACGAATCGGCGCCAGATCAGCTCGTAGAGCCGGTAGAGGTCGGTCTCGAGGAACGGCTTCACCCGCTCGGGCGTCCACTCCATCGACGTCGGCCGGATCGCCTCGTGGGCGTCCTGGGCCGACTTCCTGGACCGGTAGACGTTGGGCGTCTCGGGCAGGAAGTCCTTCCCGTACTGGCGCTCGATGTGCGCGCGCACCTCGGCGACCGCCTCGTTCGACAGTCGGGTCGAGTCGGTGCGCATGTAGGTGATGAGGCCGACCGAGCCCTCGTCGCCAAGCTCCACGCCCTCGTAGAGGCGCTGCGCGAGGGTCATGGTCTTCTTGGCCGAGAAGCCGAGCTTGCGGGCCGCCTCCTGCTGGAGGGCGCTCGTGATGAAGGGCGGCGCCGGACTGCGCCGCCGCTCCCGCTTCTCGACCTTCTGGACGACCCAGGTCGCGCCGTCGAGCGCCGAGACGATCCGCTGGGCCTCCTCCCCCGAGCGGATCTCGACCTTCTGGTCGCCGATGCGGACGAGCTTCGCCTCGAAGGGGGGCGGCGTGCGGCCCTCGAGCGTGGCCGTGATCGACCAGTACTCCTCCGGCTTGAAGGCGCGGATCTCGCGCTCGCGGTCGACGATCAGCCGCACCGCCACCGACTGGACCCGTCCGGCCGACAGGCCGCGCCGGACCTTGTCCCAGAGGAGCGGACTGATCTGGTAGCCGACGAGGCGGTCGAGGATCCGGCGGGCCTGCTGCGCGTTGTACTTGGCCTCGTTCAGCTCGCCAGGGTTCCGGATCGCCTCCTCGATCGCCTTCTTGGTGATCTCGTTGAAGAGGACGCGGTAGACCTTCGGGCCCTTCTTCGCGCGGGACTTCGCGGCGGTCTTCTTCGAGGCGCCCCGGCCGGTCTTGCCCCTGGACGGCTTGCCGGTGCCGTTTCCGTCCGGGATGGCGCCGATCTCCTGCGCGATGTGCCAGGCGATCGCCTCGCCCTCCCGGTCGGGGTCGGGCGCCAGGTAGATCGCCTCGGCCTCCTTGGCGAGCTTCTTGATCTCCGCGAGCACCTTCCCCTTGCCGCGGATGATCTCGTACTCGGGCTGGAAGTCGTGCTCGACGTCGACGCCGAGCTGGCTCTTGGGCAGGTCCTTGACGTGCCCGACCGAGGACCGCACGACGAAGTTGCGTCCCAGGTACTTGTTGATCGTCTTCGCCTTGGCGGGCGACTCGACAATGACCAGTGACTTGCCCATGATCCTCCGGACTGTACCAGGCGAGTCAAGCGGCCGAGCGTGACCGCCGGGGCACCCCGCCGGCCGCTAGTGGTACACGCGCTCCCGGCGGTCCTCGACGAGGTCGAGGACGTGGCCCCGCACCTCGTAGGGGCTCCGGTCGAAGAGCACCAGCGCCGCGATCTGCTTCGCCTCCTCGACGCCGATCTCGTCCGCGTCGACCTCCATGGCGCGCTCGAGGACGCGCTCGAGCAGGAGCGTGTCGAGGAGCCCGAGCTGCCGCAGTCGCATCAGGTAGCCGTACGCGGCGGTGTCGATCTTGAGCTGCTCGGCCGGCGTCAGCACCCGCGAGGCGCTGTCGTCGGCGCCCGATCGCACGAACGGCCGTCCGCCCCGAGCGGCAGCCACCTGTTCCAACCAGTCGAGCGCCTCACGCGTGTCCTGCGGGTCGTAGCCTTCGGCCGCCAGCTCTTCGATGATGGCGTCCTCGTCCTCGCGGCCTTCCTCGAAGAGGTATCGGGCGAGCAGCGTCACCAGGTCGAGGAATCGCTCGCGCATCTCACGAGGCCCTCCGTGTGTGTGGCACCAACCGCCCTGGCCGGGCGCTGTACACCTGACCGGTCGGGGGATCGACGAGACCCGCCATCTCGAGGACGAGCAGGGCCGCCGCCACGCGGCCGGCCGAAAGACCGGTCTCGATCGCGATCTCGTCGAGCGCCAGGCGGCGGCCGGCGAGCACGTCGAGCACCCGCCTGGCGTCGTCCGACGGCAAGAGCCGCTCGGGCTCGCGCTCGGGGGGACGCGGGGTCCGGCCGATCGCGGCGAGGACGTCCTCCGGCCCCTCGACGAGCCCGGCGCCGGCCTTGATCAACCCGTTGGTCCCGCGCGCCAGGGGCGCGCCGGGCGGCCCCGGCACCGCGAGGACGTCGAGTCCGAGGTCGAGCGCCGCCCGCGCCGTGCCGAGCGCGCCGCTCCGCTCGCCCGCCTCGACCACCACCACGGCCGTCGACAGCGCGGCCAGGAGCCGGTTGCGCCTCGGGAAGTGCCACCCGGAAGGCGGCGTGCCCGGCGGGTACTCCGTCACCAGTGCGCCGGCGCGGCGCACCCGGTCGGCCAGCGCCGCGTGCTCCGGCGGGTAGATGCGGTCGAGGCCACTACCGAGGACGGCCAGGGTCGGCCCCCCGGCCTCGAGCGCCCCGACGTGCGCGGCCGCGTCGATCCCGCGCGCCAGGCCGCTCACGACCGGCACCCCGACGGCCGCCAGCGCGGCCCCGAGGTCGGCCGCGAGCCGGCGGCCCGCCGGTGTGGCCGCCCGGGCGCCGACGATGGCCACCCCCGGCGGCCAGGGCCAGGTGCCGGCCACGTAGAGTCGCGCCGGCGGATCGTGCAAACGCTCGAGGCCCGGCGGGTAGTCCGGCGCCCCGCGCTCGATGGTCCGCGTCTCCACCCGTTGCCCTCCCGCAGAGCGGCCCCCGGAGACCGGCCGGCGGGCGGATGCCCACCCCGGCGAGCGGACCCGGGAAGTATAGCCGCCCGGCGGGTCGGGTCAAACTAGGGCTGCACGGACAGGCTGGCGCGGTCGCCGGCCTCGATCGGTTCGGTGCTGCGGAAGACCATGGCCGACGAGGTCCGCTTGCCCGTCTCGAGGACCAGGAGATGGGCGATCACCCGATTCGGCGTCCGCACGCCGCCGATCCGCCGGCCCGGCTTGGAGACCGCGAAGACGTTGCCGACCTCCACGCCGTCCTCGGACCCCTTGTCGACGTAGACGATGTCGTGCTCGGCCGACAGGGTGGTGTCCCACTTCGAGGCGACCACGACGGCGTCGAGCGGCTTCGCGGCCGCCTTCGGCCGGACCTCCACGAAGAAGGGCTCGTAGGCGCGGATCCGGTCGCCCCGCTCGATGGTGTCGAGGGCGCGCGTGACCGTCGCCGTGGCGACCCGGTCGTCCACCGCCGTCACGACGACGTCGCCCACGTGCCGGTACCGGTAGCCGACCGTCCCCCACTTCGTGGGGTGCGGCACCCTCTTCCCCTTCCGGATGATGGAGAAGCGGTCGCCCACGGCGGCGCGCTGCTCCGGACCGAGCGCCAGATAAATGGTGTCGCCCTCGGTCGCCAGGCGGCGCTGGGTGATCGGCCAGTCGACCACCCGGCCCAGGCCGTCGATCTCCTCGTCCGCGATGAAGCCCTGCTGCACGTCGTAGCGCCGGTCGATGACCCGCGGCGTGAGCGACAGGTGGATGCGCGGCCCGGTCGGCAGCTCCTCCTCCGTCTCGGTCGCCGTCGCCCGGGCGAAGGCCTCCGGATCCATCGTGCCCGCCCCGGGCGGGATCAGGCCGGTCTCGCTCGCGGCACGCGCCTCGGCCTCGGCGGCGTCGAGCCGGCGCTCGAGCTCGGCGAGGTCGATCGGGTTGCCGGGGTAGATCCAGTGGGGATCCGCGATGTAGCGGTTCTTCTCCCACAGCGCCGGCCAGCGGAACGGGTTGCCGAGGAACCGGCCGGAGATGTCCCAGAGGGTGTCGCCCCGCTGGACGATGTAGACCCCGGTCTCCGGAGCGGTCGGCGTGCCCGGACCGTCGCCGGAGATGACCGTGGGCACCGTCCCCGGCTCGGCGGCGCCCCAATCGGTCTCGCCCGTCCCCGAGGGCGTGTACGATATCACGCCCGGCTGGGCCGGGGCGTCACTCGCCTCGGCCGCAGCGTCGGCCCCCTGGACGCCGGCCGCCTGCGCGTCGGCCGCCTGGGCGTCGGCCGCGGCCGCGTGGTCGGCCTGCGCCGTCTCGATCGCGGCGGCCGCGGCCCGTGCGCGGTCGGTGTAGGTCGTCTGGGCGTCGGCAACGGAGACGACGAGACCCGTCGCCAGGGCGGCGGCGGTGAGGGGGAGACGCAGGCGAGCGCGGTCCATACCGGTCGATGCCTCCAGAATCCAGTCCATTCGAGGACTTACGTGAGTCCTGGCCGCTGGCGCGCGGAATATACGTGCCCCCCACCCGGGTGTCAAGAAATTTGGACTCCGGGGGTTCCCCCCGAAGGGCGAGTTATGTTAGGCTCCTCCCCCCGGCACCCGATACGGCGCATGCTCGATGCTCGACCGTAACCTCGCCCAGGACATCCTTACCCGCGCGCTCGCGCGGGGCGGCGAGTACGCGGACCTCTTCGTGGAGGCGAGACGGACGACCGCGCTCGTGTTCGAGGGGGACCGCATGGAGTCGGTCGTCGACACGGTCGACGCCGGCGCCGGGCTCCGGGTGATCTTCGGCGGGCGCACGGCCTACGGCTACACCAACGACGGCACGCCGGCCGGTCTACGGGCGCTGGCGAGCGAGGTGGCCGACGCGACCCGGCACGGCGCCGCGGGCTGCGTGGCCGCCTTCGCCGGCCCGCTGCGGGGGACCTTCGCCGGGCGCCACCCCGGCCGCTCGTCGCTCTCGGCCAAGGCGCGCCTGGTCGCGGCGGCCAACGCGGCGGCCCGCGGGCGCGACCCGCGCGTCCGCCAGGTGCGGATCACCTACAGGGACGTCTCGCAGCGGCTCGGCATCTTCACCTCCACCGGCGACACGGCCGACGGCGAGCGGGTGCTCACCACCTTCGCGGCGACCGTCGTCGCGGGCGAGGGCGACCGGCTGCAGACCGGCTACGTGCCGGTCGGCGGGACGGTCGGCATGGAGCTGTTCGATGCCGAGCCGGCCGAAGCGGTGGCCACGCGCGCCGCCGACCTCGCGCTCCTGCTCCTCGGCGCCGCGCCGGCGCCGTCTGGCCCGATGCCGGTCGTGCTCTCGAGCGAGGCGGGGGGCACGATGGTGCACGAGGCGGTCGGGCACGGGCTCGAGGCCGACCTCGCAGGCGAGGGGCTCTCCGTCTACGGGGGCCGCATCGGCGACGTCGTGGCGGCCCCGATCGTCTCCGTGATCGACGACGCGACGCTGCCGGGGCGCCGCGGGTCGTTCGCCTTCGACGACGAGGCGGTTCCCGGCGCGCGTACCGTGCTCGTCGAGCGCGGCGTGCTGCGGGGCTACCTCCACGACCGGCGCTCGGCGATGAAGCTCGCCGCGGCCCCGACCGGCAACGGCCGGCGCGAGTCCTACCGTCACGCGCCGATCCCTCGCATGACGAACATCTTCATCGCCCCGGGCGACGACGACCCCGAGGCGATCGTGCGGTCGGTCGACCGCGGCCTCTTCGTGCGCCGCATGGGCGGCGGGCAGGTCAACACCGTGAACGGCGACTTCGTGTTCGAGGTGGTCGAGGGCTACCGGCTCGAGCACGGGCGCATCGGCGAGCCGGTGCGTGGCGCGACGCTCACCGGCAACGGCCCCGCGGTCCTCACGGCCATCGACCGCGTCGGCCGCGACCTCGGCTTCGCCATCGGCACCTGCGGCAAGGACGGCCAGGGCGTCCCCGTGGCCGACGCGCAGCCGACG
>DATCKS010000263.1:0-4906 GCA_036562265.1 Thermodesulfobacteriota bacterium
AGCATGCGGCGACCATCGCGGCGGCCGGCTGGACGAAGCGGCAGGTGCGCGAGCACCTCTGGCGCACGGCGGTCCGAACGCGGGGGGAACTCAAGGCGGGCGGCGTGCTCGCGCCCGACGCGCCGGGCGGCGACGCCGAGGTGGTGCACGCGACGCCGGCGCCCGAGGACCTGCTGGTCGTCGTGGCGGGCGGGGAGGCGGGTCGCTTCTCGGCCGTCCTGCCCGGCTGGGCGCGCAAGTCGGACTGCCGGTCGGTGTCGGTGCGCATCGACGTCCCGGAACGCTGAGGAGGGCCACATGGAACGATTCGTCGTCCTCGATCCGACGGCTGACCCCGACCCGCTGCCGGCGTCGGGGCTCGCCCCCCGTCCGCGGGCGCTCGCGGGGCTTAGGGTCGGGCTCCTCGACAACACCAAGCGGAACTCCGACGCGGCGCTCGACCTCGTCGCGGAGTGCCTCGCCGAGACGGAGCCGTCGATCAGCGTCGTGCGACTGCGAAAGCCGACGTCCGCCAAGCCGTTGCCGCCCGAGATGGTGGAGGAGGCAAAGCGCCGCTGCGACGTGGTGATCGCCGGAATCGGCGATTGAGGATCGTGCAGCGCGAGCAGTTTGCTCGACGGGATCCTTCTCGAACGGGCCGGCATGCCGGCGGCCGTCATCTGCACCGAGCCGTTCCGCCAGTCCGCGGCCGAGATGGCGGCCGCGCAGGGGGTGCCGGACTACCCGTTCGCCCTGATGGCGCACCCGATCAGCGCCGCCACGCGAGAGGAACTGCGGGAACGGGCCCGGGCGGTGCTTCCGGAGGTGATTGGCCTCCTCGTCGCCCACACCAAGGAGTGACCAGACGATGACTCAGCGAGGGGTTCGAACGATCACCGAGCCGGCGCGCGAGCTGCCGGTCCTGCTCGAGACGGATGTTGTCGTGGCGGGGGGCGGCACCACCGGTCCCGTGGCGGCCATCGCGGCCGCGCGCCTCGGCGTGCGCACGGTCCTGGTCGAGCGGTTCGGCTCGCTCGGCGGGATCGTCACGCTCGGGCTCAACAGCAAGCCGTCGGGGCCGCTCACCGGCGGCCTGCCGCGGGAGATCTGGAACATCGCCAGGCAGCACGGCGCGGCCGGGGAGGACTACACGGCGACCCTCAAGAACGGCTCGGTCAAGCTCACGTCCCCCTCGGACCCCGAGATGATGAAGATCCTCCTCGCGCGGATGTGCGCCGACGCCGGCGTCGAGATCCTCTTCGAGTGCGTCGCCGCCGCGCCGATCATGGACGGCCGGACCGTGAAGGGGGTCATCATCGAGGGCAAGGGGGGCCGGCAGGCGATCCTCTCGAAGGTCGTCATCGACTGCTCGGCCGACGCCGACCTCGCGGCCCAGGCCGGGGCGCCCTTCGTCGTCGGGGACGGCAACGACGTCATGCAACCGGTGACGATGTACTTCAAGATGGGCAACGTGGACCTCGAGCGCCTCGCCGAGTGGGCGCGGGCGCACCCGGAGCACGTCGCCGACCGCTTCATCTCCGAGACCGATACGGCCTACGGCCTCTGGCTCACCGGCTTCACGACGCTCCTCAAGGCGTTCCAGGCGCGGACGGGCATCAAGCTGCAGCGCGAGAACATCACGCTCAAGACCGCCAACGGCGAGATGTACGTGAACGCGACGCGCGTCATCGGCGCGTCCGGCCTCTCGCCGATCGACATCAGCCGGTCGATCATGGAGTGCTACCGCCAGATCGAGGCGTACGCCCGGTTCCTCAAGGAGGACGTCCCGGGCTTCGAGCACGCGTACGTGAGCGGCATCGCCCCGATCCTCGGCGTGCGCGAAACCCGGCACATCGTGGGCGAGTACACGCTTACCGAGAAGGACATCGTGAGCCGGAAGCGCTTCGACGACTCGATCGCGGTCGACGCCGCGATGCTCGACGTCCACGATCCCAAGGGCTCCGACGTGCGGATCGGCGACCAGTTGTCCTACGAGATCCCCTATCGCTGCCTCGTGCCGCAGAAGGTCGAGCAGCTCCTCGTCGCCGGCCGCTCGATCTCGGCCGACCACGCCGCGCACGCCCGGACCCGGAACATCCCGGCGTGCATGGCGACCGGGCAGGCGGCCGGGATCGCCGCGGGGATCGCCATCAAGGAGGAGACCCCGGTCAGGCGGGTTCCCGTGCCGAAGGTGCAGCAGGTGCTGCGCGGACTCGGGATGCCGATCAAGATCGAGGAGTACACCGAGGTCGCCTAGCGACGCTCGCCCCCTCCGCCGGCGCGGCGCACGCCGCGCCGGCGCCCACCGGAATCCCCTCCCGCCGATCAGAAGTTCGGAATGACCGCCAGGACGACGGCCGGCCGGTTGCCGCGAGCGCGGCCGCCGTGCGGGACGCGCGCGTCGAATCGGGCCTGTGCGACGACCTCGGTTCGGCGCGCGCGGACGAGTGAGCGGCTACTTTCCGCCGGCGGCCGCCTTCACCGCGGAGGCGGCCTCCTGGGCAGTCCTCGCCGCCTCCTCGCGCGTGGCCGGCATGGCGCCGGCGAGCGCCCGCAGGCGTGCGGCGCCGCCGGCGGTGGCGAGCCCGCCGATGCCGGCAAGCGCTGCGCCCACGACGGCCGCGGCTGCCCACCTGGGCATCCTGCGCGCCAGCGCCTCCGTGGCCGCCTGCGCGAGCGCCACGAGCGCGACCTGGGCGAGCAGGCCGCCGGCGAGCACGCCGCCGACGCCCGGCACCGCCCGGCGGGCCGTGTCCGCCGCCTCCTCGCGGAACAGCGCGAGCCGCCGCTCCAGCAGCGTCCGGACGTCGTCGTACAGCTTCGCCAGGAGTTCGCCGACGGGCGGTTCCCCTTTCGCCCGGCTCGAGTGCGTCGTCATCGAGGCCTCCTCGCGCGCCCAGGCGTGCAGGGGCGGGGCCCACGGCGGGTGAGCCGCGCGCGCGGAGTCCTCACGCCGCTCCGGCGTTCACCTTGCTCCCGTCTTCCGCCGCCTGGCATGGGCCGGATCGACACGCGAACCTGAGGAGGTTATACGACATGGCGGACGACGCGGCGAAGACGCAGGGCACCGAGCGCGGCGGGCAGGGGACGCAGGCGACCGAGGGCGGTCAGGGGGCCGGACAGCTCGCGCCTCGCAGGGGCGGGCGCCTGGCCACCGGCATGCCGAGCCTGCTCGCGCCCTGGCCGATCGGCACCGGGGTCCGGCGGCTCTTCGAGGACTTCGATCGGCTCTTCGAGGACATGCAGCGGAGCTTCTTCGGCCGGCCGCTCTTCGGGCCGTCGCTGCTCGAGGAGTGGGGCGCCGCGCCGATGATGGCCGGCACGAGCGCCTTCGGATGGACGCCCCGCATCGAGATGCGCGACACCGGCCGGGAGGTGATCCTGGTCGCCGAGCTACCCGGCGTCGATCCGAAGGACATCTCCGTCGAGTGCACGGAGGACGGTCTGACGATCCGCGGCGAGTCGCGCGCCGAGGAGACCTCGGAGGAGGGCGGGATCTTCCGGAGCGAGCGACGCTACGGGAGCTTCTATCGCCAGATCCCGCTGCCGCCGGAACTCGACCTCGACAAGGCGCAGGCGGAGTTCAAGCACGGGCTGCTCAAGATCCGCCTGCCGAAGACCGAGGCGGCGCAGCAGCGGATCCGCCGCATCCCCATTCAGGCGGAGACGGCCGGCGAGCAGGGCGGTCAGGCGGGAGGCCGCGGCGGGCGGGCCGCGTAGCGATCGGATCGACCTGGGCCGGCCGGGCTCGAGCCGGCCGCCCAGGCGCCGACGAGCGCGGCCTCGACCGCGGCGTCGAGCAGGTAGACCGGCGAGATGCGCCCGCGGGCCGCGTGGACCATGTCGATGGCCGCAAGGCCCGCAGCGCTCGCCATCCCGAGGAACGCCACCTCCGGCCGGCCGGCTCCTCGCCGGCCGGCCAGGAGGAGCGTCCCGCCGATCGCCGCCACGAGGGCGCCGACCGTCTGCACCAGCCACCAATCGGTCTTCGGTCCCGTGACCGTCTCGAACGTCCGCCGGCTCACGAGCGGCCAGAGCCCCGTCGCCGCGTAGTACACACCCTGCCAGGTGGCAAGACTCTCCATACTCGATCAGACTGCGAAGGATGGGCCGGGCCCCGGTACGCGCGTGCGGCCGGGTGCGCCTTGCCCCCTTGAGAGGAACAGCCTGCCCGGCAACCCGGGGCGATGGCCGGCGTCACGCCGGACCGGCACGTCCCGTGCGTCGAACCGGACGGTCACGGGAGGGTCCATGGTCACTATCGGGATCTCAGGGTCGTACGGCGGGCTCAACCTCGGGGACGAGGCCATCCTGACGTGCGCCATCGAGTCGCTCCGCCGGGAGATCCCCGACGCGAAGATCGTCGTGTTCTCGCGGAACGCGAGGCACACCGAGGCCAACCACGCCGCCGACCGCGTCGTGCCGGTCCGGGAGATGACCCGCGCCGAGGTGGCCGCCGAGCTGCGCAGGCTCGACCTCTTCCTCCTCGGCGGCGGCGGCATCCTCTACGACCGCGAGGCGCAGACCTATCTGCGCGAGCTGCAGGTCGCCCAGGAACTCGACGTCCCGACCTGGACCTTCGCCATCAGCGCGGGGCCGCTCGAGACCCCCGAGGCGCGGCGCAGCGTGGCGGCGGCGCTGACCAAGGCCGACGGCATCACGGTGCGCGAGGGGCATGCCAAGCGCCTGCTCGAGGAGATCGGCGTCAAGCCGGAGATCCAGGTCACGGCCGACCCGGCGCTCCTCCTGACGCCGGAGCCGTTCACGCGCGAGATGCTGGAGAAGGAGGGGATCCACAGCGGGCGGCACCTCGTCGGCGTCTCGGTGCGCGAGCCGGGGCCGGCGGCGCCGGAGCTCGGCCAGCTCCGGTACCACGCCCTCATCGCGAACGCCGCCGACTTCATCGCCGACCGGCTCGACGCCGACC
>DATCKS010000275.1:0-5968 GCA_036562265.1 Thermodesulfobacteriota bacterium
CGCCGCCGGCACATCAGCTTCGAGCTGTTCGTCGAGCGGCGGACGCCGGGGGTCCGCCGGGCGCTCGAGGTCGCGGCGGAACTCTGCATCCTGGCGTTCCAGCTCGTCCTCGTCGTCTACGGGTGGAACCTCGTCCAGACCATGGGCGACGAGACCGCGGCGTCGCTCCTGTGGCTGCGCATGGGGTGGGTCTACGCCGTCATCCCGGCCTGCGGCCTCCTCATGGCGCTCGTGAGCCTCCACCGGCTGGTCGGGCTCCTGCGCGGGCAGGCGGCGGCCCCGGGCGGCGGCTCTCACGCGTCCGCCGGCGCAACGGAATAGGGGCGACGATGGAGTTCCTCGTCCTCGCCGTCATCGTGCTCCTCACGCTGATCAACGTCCCGATCGCCTACGCGCTCGTCCTCACGGCCGGCCTGTTCATCGCGATCACGGGGACCGCCTCGCTCTCGATCCTGCCGCTCAGCATGTTCGGCGGCGCCTCGTCGTTCCCGCTGCTCGCGATCCCGCTCTTCATCCTGGCCGGCGGCCTCATGGACACCTCGGGCATCTCGCTGCGCCTGGTGAACATGGCGCAGAGCCTCGTCGGGTTCGTTCGCGGCGGCCTCGGCATGGTCACGGTCGTGGCGACGATGATCCAGAGCGAGATCTCCGGCTCGTCGGTCGCCGACGCCGCCGCCATCGGCAACGTCGTCATCCCGGCGATGGAGAAGCGTGGCTACCCGCGGGCGCTGTCGGCCGCCATCGTGTCGAACGCCGCCTCGGCCGCCATCCTGATCCCCCCGTCCATCCCGATGATCATCTACGCCTGGATGGCCGAGACCTCCGTGGCGAAGCTCTTCCTGGCCGGCTTCCTGCCCGGCTTCATCGCCTGCGCCGCGATGATGGCCCTCGTCTACTACTACGCGCGGAAGCTGAACCTCCCGGTCGAGCAGCGCTTCTCCCTGGCCGAGGTCGGCCGCTCGACGCTCCGGGCCGGCTTCGCGCTCCTGATCCCGGTCATCATCTGGGCCGGCATCCTGCTCGGCGTGACGACGGCCACCGAGGCCGCGGGGCTCGCCGTCGTCGCCGCGCTCGCGATCGGTGCGCTCGTCTACCGCGAGCTTCCGGGACGGGAGGTCGTCCGGATCCTCAAGGACTCCTCCGCGCAGACCGCCCAGGTCATGATGATCGTCGCCGCGTCGGCCGTCCTCGGGTGGTACCTCACGAGCGAGCAGATCCCGCAGAAGTTCGCGCAGATGATGCTCGAGACGACGACGAACCGGTACGTGATCCTCCTCTTCCTCAACGTCTTCTTCCTCGTGGCGGGGATGTTCCTGCACTCGGCGGCGGCGATCATCCTCATCGTGCCGATCGTCATGCCGCTCGTCCGGCAACTCGGGATCGACCCGGTCCACTTCGGCGTCATCGTCACGATCAACCTCGGCGTGGGGCAGCAGACGCCGCCGGTGGCGACCGTCCTCTTCACGACGGCCGCGATCGCCCGGCTGCCCTTCTGGGAGGTCTTCAAGGCGTCCTGGCCCTTCACGCTCGTGCTCGTCCTGGTCACCCTCCTGGTCACCTACGTGCCCTGGATCAGCCTGGTCGTCCCGAGCCTCTTCGACTGGTAGAATCGTCCGCATCATGGCCACCGCGCATCCGACTGTCGACGATACCCGCGCGCTCGAGGCCGACCTGCGCCGGGAGGTCCGGGGCGAGGTCCGCTTCGACGCCTACACGCGCTTCCTCTTCTCGACCGACGCCTCGATGTACGCGATCGAGCCGCTCGGGGTCGTCTTCCCGAGGGACGGGGACGACATCCAGGCGGCCATCGCGGTGGCGCGCCGGCACGGCGTCCCGGTGCTCCCCCGCGGCGGCGGCACGAGCCTCGCCGGCCAGACCGTCGGCCGCGCGGTCGTCCTCGACTGCTCGCGGCACATGTCCCGCGTCCTCGAGATCGACGCGGAGCGGATGCTCGCGCGGGTGCAGCCGGGCCTGGTGCAGGACGACCTCAACCGGGCGGCGGCGAAGGTGGGGCTCGCCTTCGGGCCGGACACCTCCACGAGCAACCGGGCCACCATCGGCGGGATGATCGGCAACAACTCCGCCGGGAGCCACTCGGTCATCTACGGGATGACGATCGACCACGTCGTCGCCCTCGACGTCGTCCTCTCCGACACGAGCCGGGCGCGCTTCGAGGCGGTCGGGCCCGAAGAGGTCGCGCGCCGCGCGAAGGGGGACTCGCTCGAGGCCCGGATCTACCGGGAGCTGCCGGCGCTCGCCGCGGCCCACCGCCGGGCCATCGACAGCCGCTTCCCGGAGTTCTGGCGGCGGGCCGGCGGCTACCGGCTCGACCGGATCCCGACCGACGGGGGGCTCGACCTCGCGAAGTTCGTCGTGGGTGCCGAGGGGACGCTCGTCGCGATCACCGAGGCGGTGGTGCGGCTCGTCCCGAAGCCGAAGTTCGTCGTCATGGGGGTCGGCCAGTTCCGGACGGTGGCCGAGGCGATCGAGGCGACCGGCGACGCGCTGGCGGTCAAGCCGGCGGCGGTCGAGCTGATCGACAAGACGATCCTCGACCTCGCCCGCCAGTCGCGCGAGTTCGGCAAGATCGGCAGCTTCATCGAGGGGGACCCGGGCGCCCTCATGTTCGTCGAGTGCTACGGGGAGACCGAGGCCGAGGCGCTCGACGCCCTCGATCGGCTCCAGGCGACGTGGGCCCGCCACGGGCACGGCTACAGCTTCTTCCGCGCCACGAGCCGCGCGGCGCAGCAGGCGGTCCTCAAGGTCCGCAAGTCCGGGCTCGGCTTCCTCATGGCGGCCGGCCGCGGCACGAACCGCCCCATCGCCTTCATCGAGGACACCGCGGTCGACCCGCGACACCTGCCGGCCTACACGGAGCGGTTCAAGCAGATCCTCGATCGCCACGGGCTCAAGGCCGGCTTCTACGGCCACGCCTCCGTGGGCTGCCTCCACATCCGCCCCTTCATGGACCTGACCCGCCCGGGCGAAATCCAGAAGATGCGGGCGGTGGCCGAGGCGGTCCGCGACCTCGTCGCCGAGTACGGCGGCGCGATGAGCAGCGAGCACGGCGACGGGCTCGCCAGGAGCGAGTGGAACCGCCGCCTCTTCGGCGACGAGCTCTACGAGGCGATGCGCCAGGTGAAGCGGGTCTTCGACCCCGAGGGTCGCATGAACCCGGGCAAGATCGTCGACGCGCCGGCCATGGACGAGCACCTGCGCGACCCGGCCCTGCCGCCCGCCGGCCCCATCGAGACGCACTTCCACTTCGAGGAGGGGATGCGCGGCGCGGCGGCCCGCTGCATGCGGATCGGGCTCTGCCGCAAGGGCTTCGAGGGGACGATGTGCCCTTCCTACATGGCGACGCGCGTCGAGGACCACTCGACCCGCGGCCGGGCCAACGCGCTCGTGAAGGCGCTCTCGGACCCCGATCCGCGGCGGGCGCTCGGCGACGCACGGCTCTACGAGATCCTCGACCTCTGCCTCGAGTGCAAGGCGTGCAAGAGCGAGTGCCCGCTCACGGTCGACATGGCGACGCTGAAGAGCGAGTTCCTCGCCCACTACTACGCGGTGCACGGCGTGCCGCTCCGGGCGCGCCTCTTCGGGCGGGTGCGGTCGCTGAACCGTGCAGGCTCGGCCCTGGCGCCCCTCTCGAACCTCCCCTCGCGCTTCGGGCCGGCGCGCTGGCTCCTCGAGAAGGTGGTGGGCATCGACCGGCGACGGCCGCTTCCGCGCTTCGAGCGCGAGACGCTGCCGCGATGGTTCGCGTCGCGGCCCCGGCCGGCCGGCGGCGGCGAACGGGGCGACGTCGTCTTCCTCGCCGACTCCTTCACGAGCTTCACCGAGCCGGCCATCGGCCGGGCCGCGATCGAGCTGCTCGAGCGCGCCGGGTACCGCGTTCGGCTCGAGACCGAGGTCTGTTGCGGCCGCGCCCAGATCTCGAAGGGCCTGCTCGGCGACGCGAAGGCGAGCGCCGCCGCCCTGGCGGCGAAGCTCGGGCCCGAGGCGGCCCGCGGCGTGACGATCGTCGGCTGCGAGCCTTCCTGCCTCCTCACGCTGCGCGAGGAGCACCCGGCGCTCCTCCCCGGGAACGCCGACGCGGCGGCCGTGGCGAAGCGGGCGCGGCTCGTCGAGGAGCTGCTCGTCGAGGCGATCGACGAGGGCGCCCTCGCCGTGCCGGCGGCCAACGGAGAGCCGCCGCGGCGCGTCCTCTTCCACGGCCACTGCCATCAGAAGGCGCTCGCCGGCACCGCCGCCACGGTCGCCCTCCTCTCGCGCATCCCGGGGGCCGAGGTCGTCGAGCTCGACGCCGGCTGCTGCGGGATGGCCGGCTCCTTCGGGTTCGAGGCCGAGCACTACGACCTCTCGATGGCCATCGGGGGCCAGCGTCTCTTCCCTGCCGTGAGGGCGGAGGGGCCGGAGACACTCGTGGCCGCGACCGGCGTCTCCTGCCGCCAGCAGATCGCGCACGGCACGGGGCGCAGAGCCCACCATCCGGTGGTGCTCCTGCACGAGGCCATCACGCGCGGAGGGACGCCGCAAGGCGGCGGCGCGTGATCCGGGGCTCCCGTGGGCGCTGACGCGCTCGCCCTGATCCTCGGCGCGGCCGGCATCCACGCCACGTGGAACCTCCTCGCCAAGCGGGCGACCGACCAGGGCGCGTTCCTGGTCGTCGCGAGCTGGGCGGCGGCGCTCCTCTCGCTCCCCTTCGGCGTCGTCGGGCTTGCAACCGGCGGCGTCCCGCCCATCGGGCTTGCCGCCGCCGCCGCGAGCGGGGCGATCCACGCCGGCTACTTCGCGCTCCTCGGCGCCGGGTATCGGCGAGGCGACCTCTCCGTCGTCTACCCGGTCGCCCGCGGCAGCTCGCCCCTCCTCGTGGCGCTCCTCGCCCCCGCGCTCCTCGGCGACCGGCTCTCCACGCTCGGCTGGGTCGGGGTCGGCACGATCGTCGCCGGGCTCGCGCTCGTCGCGTCCGGGGGGTTCCGCGGCGGCGAGGCGGGACGCGCGGGGACCCGGGGCGCCGGCGTGGCGCTCGGGCTCGCGGTCGGCGCCACGTCGGCGGCCTACTCGCTCGTCGACCGCGTCGGCGTGAGCGTCGTGTCGCCGCCCGTCTACCTGGGACTCCAGATGGCCGGCGCGGCGCTCCTCCTCGCGCCCGCCTGGCTGCGCTCGAAGGCCGGCCGGCGCCGCCTCGCCGCCGCGACTCGCGGCAGCGGGCTCGGCCTCGCCGTCGCCTGCGGCGCCGGGATCCTCGGCGCCTACGGCCTCGTCCTGGCCGCCATGCGGCTTGCGCCGCTCGCGTACGTGGTGGCCGGCCGGGAACTGGCGATCGTCGTCGGCACCGCGCTCGGGGCGTTCGTGCTCGAGGAGCCGGTCGACGCCTCGCGCGCCCTCGGCGCCGTCGCGGTCCTCGCCGGAGTCGTCCTGCTCGCCCTTGCCTGAGGCGCCCCACCCTCCACGGGCGTTCACAGCGCGCCGCGGTTTGGCGGCGGGGTCTTCAAGACTTTCGAGACCTTGCGGTCCGAACCAACTGGTCCGACCACAGGCCCCAAGAGGGCTTCCAAACCGCGTTCACGAGGCCAGAACGGCCCTGTGAGAGCCCATTTTGGCCTGACCAATTTCCTCTTGACAGACCAGTTTTTTGTGCGTATATTCACAATCACGAGGGCACGGCGCGCGTGGGGCTCGTTGAAGGCGGCTCCTCGAGCGCGCGACGGCGCTCCGCTTCGAAGCCGGGAACGGCCCCGGCCCCGCGGCGCCCTCGGGAGCATCCGACATGTACATGAACCTCGAAGTCGTACTGGTCATCGGGGCGTTCGCGCTGCTGGCGACGGCCGCCGGCTGGGCGCGCGCCATCTACTTCGGCATCCGGCAGGCCGAGTCCGCGCGGAACGACGCCCGGGAGCGCACCGCGCAGGCCCGTCAGGCGTTCAAGGCTCAGCAGCAGGTCGAACGGGCCTCGGCCGAAGCC
>DATCKS010000291.1:0-2820 GCA_036562265.1 Thermodesulfobacteriota bacterium
CGGAGCTAGTAGCGCGGCACGGAGGGGTCCACGTCGGTCGACCAGCGGTCGATGCCGCCCGCGAGGTTGGCGAGCTTGCGGAAGCCGGCGGTCTTGAGGAACTCGATCGCCTGGGCGCTGCGGACGCCGGTCTTGCAGTGGACGACGATCTCGTCGGCCGAGCTGAGCTCGTGGACCCGCGCGGGAAGCTCCGACAGCGGGATCAGCTTGGCGCCGGGGATGCGAGCGATCTCCCACTCGGGCGGGTTGCGGACGTCGAGGACGACGACGCCGTCGCCGCGGTCGAGGCGCGCCTTGAGTTCGGCCGGCGTGACCGACGGGATGTCGGCCGCGTCCGCCCCATGGGCGACCGGGCGGACGCCGCAGAACTGCTCGTAGTCGATCAGCTCGTGGATGGTGCGCTCGGTGCCGCAGATCGGGCACTCCGGGTTCGCCTTGATCCGCAACTCGCGGAACCGCATCCGGAGGGCGTCGAAGAGGAGTAGCCGGCCGAGGAGCGGCTCCCCCTCGCCGAGGATCAGCTTCACGGTCTCCGCGGCCTGGATGAGCCCTACGATCCCCGGCAGGATCCCGAGCACGCCCCCCTCGGCGCAGGACGGCACGAGGCCGGGCGGCGGCGGCTCCGGGTAGAGGCACCGGTAGCAGGGCCCGTGGCCGGCCCAGAAGACGGTCGCCTGGCCGTCGAAGCGGAAGATGCTCCCGTAGACGTTCGGCTTGCCGGTGAGGACGCAGGCGTCGTTCACGAGGTACCGGGTCGGGAAGTTGTCGGTACCGTCGACGATGACGTCGTACTCCTTGAAGAGGTCGAGGGCGTTGGCGGACGAGAGCGCGAACTCGTGCGTCTCGACCCTGACCTCCGGGTTGATGTCGGCGATGCGGTCGCGCGCGCTCGCGATCTTGGGGCGCCCGACGTCCTTGGTGCCGTGGATGACCTGCCGCTGGAGGTTCGTGTAGTCCACCACGTCGAAGTCGACGAGGCCGAGCGTGCCGACGCCGGCCGCGGCGAGGTACATCCCGAGCGGAGAGCCGAGCCCGCCCGTCCCGATCAAGAGGACGCGCGCGGCCTTGAGACGCTTCTGCCCGGCGAGGCCGACCTCCGGCATGATGAGGTGCCGGCTGTAGCGCAGGATCTCGCTCTGCGACAGGGTCACGTCGGAGATGTCCCGCGCGACGGTCGGCCTGCCGTTCGTCCCCTGCGCCGCGCCGGGCGCGCGCCCCTGGTCGACGGCGCCGCCCGCGATGGCCGGGACGAGCGACAGGCTCTGGCCCTCGCGCACCGGCGTGTCGAGCCCCTGCCGGTCGTGGATGTTCTCGTCGCCGACGAAGACGTTCACGAAGTTCCGCAAGGTCCCGTGCTCGGTGAAGAGCTGCGCGCGGAGGTCCGGGTAGCGGGCGGTCAGGGCGGCGAGGACCTGCCCGGCGGTCTCGCCCTGCGCCGTCACCTCCGCCTGCCCGCCGGCGAACGGCCGCAGCGGCACGGGGATCTGCACGGTGATCTGACTCATGACTCCTCGCTCCAGAATCGCTCGCTCAGGTAACGCTCGCCGCCGTCCGGCAGGACGGTGACGATGATCGCGCCCGGGTGCTCGCGGCCGATGCGCAGGGCGGCGGCGAGCGCCGCGCCGCCGGACGGGCCGATGAAGACCCCCTCCTCCCGCGCGACGCGCCTGACCAGCGCCTGCGCCTCCTCGGTGCGCATCCACAGGTTCTCGTCGGCCAGGCCCGGGTCGTAGATGGCCGGCACCAGGGCCGACGGCATGTGCTTGAGCCCCTCGAGCCCGTGGAACGGGCTGTCCGGCTGGACCGAGACGAGCCGGACGGCGCGTCCCTTCTCCTCGCGGAGTCGCCGCGCGACGCCGACGAAGGTGCCGGACGTGCCGAGGGCGGCGACGAAGTGCGTGAGGCGACCGCCCGTCTGCTCGAGGATCTCCACCGCCGTGCCGTCGTAGTGCGCTCGCCAGTTGGCCGGGTTCGAGTACTGGTCCGGGTAGAAGTAGCGGTCCGGGTCGGCCGCGAAGCGGCGCCGCGCCTCGCGGATGGCCCCATCCGACCCCTCGGCCGCGGGCGTCTCGACGATGCGGACGCCGTACGCCCTGAGGATCGCCTTGCGCTCCGGCGAGGCCGACGCCGGCAGGCAGAGTTCCACCGCGTAGCCCTTCGCGGCGCCGATCCAGGCGTAGGCGATGCCGGTGTTGCCCGACGTGGCGTCGAGGATCGTCTTGCCGCGGACGAGCCTCCCCGTGCGCTCGCCGTCGAGGATCATGCCCAGCGCGGCACGGTCCTTCACCGAGCCGCCCGGGTTGCGCGACTCGAGCTTGGCGAGAATCGTCACGTCGGCGAGGCCGGCGGCGAGGCGGTCGAACCGCACGAGCGGCGTGCGGCCGACGAGGTCCTCGATCCGCTGGCCGGGCGTCAGGGTGCCGACCGTCCGCATGGTGGATTCATCTCCCGAAACCGCAGCCCGGGGCCGCCTCGCGTGCGGCCCCGGACGATGGGCCGGCATCCCGGCCCGTCAGGCGACCGACTTGCGGCTGAGGTACCAGTCGGTGACCTTGAGGCTCTTGTCGGCCACGCGCGCCTCGGCCGCCTGCTGGGTGACCGGCGCCGGCACGATCACCTCGTCCCCCGGCCGCCAGTCGGCCGGCGTCGCCACCCCGTGCCGGTCGGTCATCTGCAGCGAGTCGATCACCCGCAGGATCTCGTCGATGCTGCGCCCGGTCGACAGCGGGTAGTAGATCAGCGCCCGCAGCTTCTGCTCCGGGTCGATGAAGTACACGCAGCGGACGGTCGAGGTCACCGCCATCGGCTCGTGCACCATGC
>DATCKS010000117.1:0-16001 GCA_036562265.1 Thermodesulfobacteriota bacterium
AACCCGTGCGCGCCGTCGCGATAGCCCCCGTGGAGCACGAACCGCCCGAAGGCGCGCTCGACCGGCTGCGTGGCGAGCGCCCACCAGGAGAAGCGCCGGCCGGCCTCGAAGTCGGCCTGCGCGTCGATGGTCGAGTAGCGGTTGAACTTGTCGACGAAGGTCTCGACGCGGTCGTACGAGCGGTGGACGAGCGGCTCGACCGCGTGGGCCACCGGGCCGTCGACCACCATCTTCTCGTGCACGCGCCCCGTCCAGCGGCCGGCCCCCCGCCGGTAGAGACGCAGCTTGCGCTGCGTGCCCCAGCCGCCCCCTTCGATCCACTTGCCGAAGATCCGTTCGCGCCTGACGAAGCTCATCCCGACGTACGGGCCCGGGTCGGCCACGAACCTGAGGATCTCGGCGGCGAGCGCCTCGCTCACCTCCTCGTCGGGATCGACCGCGAAGCACCAGTCACCGGTCGCCTGGGCGTCGGCGAAGTTGCGCTGGTCGGCGAAGTCGCCGGGCCAGGGCCGCGTCACGACGCGCGCCCCCGCGGCGGCGGCGAGCGCGGCGGTGCCGTCGGTGCTCTCCGCGTCGACGACCACGACCTCGTCGCAGAAGCGCAGGGCGGCGACGCTCGCCTCGATGCGGGGCGCCTCGTCGCGGGTGATCAGAACGGCCGAGAGGCGTGCCGCGCTCACGACGCCTCCCGCACCGTGTCGAGGTACCGGGCCGCCACGGCGTCCCAGGCGAAGCGGCTGATCGTGGGCCGGCGAGCCGCCTCGCCGGGACGGCCGGCCGCGAGGACCGCCCCGAGCGCGTCGGCGACCCGATCGGGGTCGTCGGGCGGCACGAGACGCCCGACGCCCGGCGGGACGATCTCGGGGAACGCCGACCCCTCGCTCACGACGACCGGCAGGCCGGTGGCGAGCGCCTCGATGGCGACGATGCCGAACGCCTCGTGGTGCGACAGCATGACGAAGGCGTCGGCCGCGCTGTAGTACCGCTCGGGCGCCTCCTTGAAGCCGAGGAGCCGCACGTACGGCTCGATCCCGGCCCGTCGGACGTGCGCCTCGAAGGCCGCCCGCTGCTCGGGCGCGCCGTCCCCCACGTGCGCGTAGAGGACGCGGCGGCCCCTCGCACGGGCAAGGAGCCTCGGCATGGCCGCGATGAGGTGCTGCGTGCCCTTGCGTCCCTCGATGGACCCCACGGTGATGACGAGCCAGTCGTCGTCGGCCAACCCGAGTTCCTCGCGCACGGTCCTGCGCACCGCGCCGTCGTAGCGGAACTTGTCGGCGTCGACGCCGTTGGGGATGACGGTCGCCCTGCGCCCGAACCAGCGCTCCACGTCTCGGGCCACGTAGTGGCTGACCGCGATGAGGTGCCGGGCGCGGCGGGCGAGGCCGAGGCGCGCGAAGGCGCGGTACTGCTTCTCGTGCCCCTCGCCCGGGAAATGAAAGACGATGTTGAAGCCGAGGGGGCGAATGCGATCGGCAATGGCGGCCGCCCACCCCTCGCCCCGCGCGAGCATGAGCGAGAGCGCGTCGTATCGCTCGCCGAGGAAGTCGGCGAGGAAGCCCGGAACGAACGTGACCTTGTGCCAGCGGTAGTGCGGCACGGCGTGGACCGAGACGCGGGGGTCGAGCCGATCCGCCGTCCTCGGCGCCTCGGTCCGCCCGGTCACGACGACCGCCTCGGCCCCCTGGCGAGCGAGCGCGTTCGCCATGTTGACGACGTACCGCTCGATGCCCCGCAGGAAGCGGAACGTGTACATGTGCGCGAGCGCGACCCTCACGCGGGCAGGTCCGCTCTAGCTCATGCGCGCGCCCGCGATCCGCTCGAGGATCGCGATGGGCGCCTTCTCGGGCAGGGCGAGGACGTCGCGCGAGACGATGAACGTCTGCTCGAGCGCGTACCGGCCCGAGAGGACGGAGTGGCTCACCATGTCCGTGTAGACCATCCAGGTCGCCCCCGGCGCGAACTCCGACCGGAGCTTGCGCGCGGAGGCCTGGTACTCGGCGTTCTCCTTGAGGAAGTGGTGGAAGCCGAGCATGAACTCGTCGTACGGCGAGCGGGCCGGCACCGGGAGCCCGACGGCGTTGGCGACCCGCTGGACGGCCCGCCGCGCGCCGCCTCGCCTCACCCGGTCGAGGAGGCCCGAGGCGACCGCGAAGCGCTCCGCCAGCTCCTCGAAGGTCTCGGCCGTCACCCAGACGCGCGGCGCCTCGGGGTTGATGTTGGTGAAGATCCGGAGGATGCGGTCTCCCCGGACCGGCCGCGTGGGGAACGCGTCGACGTGCAGGAGGTCGTTGCGCGATCGGGTCGGCAGCTTGCGGCCCGCCTCCTCCTCGGGGCGAAAGCTCGCGTAGTCGATCCCGAGCCCCGGCGCGTAGCTCGGCAGGAGCGTCTTGACGAAGTCGATCGCCCGCTGCGAGTAGCGCCGGACCGCGGCGAGGAGCCGCTCGTCGTCCCCCGGCTTCTGCCGGACGTAGTTCTTCACGCGGTCCTCGCCGGGCAGGTAGGCGATGTTCTTGTGACGGACGCCGCCGACCAGCCGCTGCTCGAGGAGGAAGGCGCGGTCCTCCGCCGGGACGTCGATCGGGCTCTTCGGGAAGAGGAGGATGTGCCCCTCCTCGAGAGCCCGGGCATACTCGAGGTCCCCGGCCTTCGCCTTCGCCTCCCAGTTCTCCGCCACGATCAGCGCCATGACGACCGTCTCCTCGTCTCCTTCGCGTGCACAACCATGCAGCGACGTCAGGAGGTTTGTCAACCGGGATGCGGCCCGGCACCGATCCGCCCGAGGACGCGCCGGGCGGCCGCCGTCACGTCCGCCGGGTCGACGCCCGGCAGGCAGATGAAGCGTCCCGTCGGGCAACGCCGCCGGAAGCAGGGCCCGCAGGGCGGCGCGCCCTGGACGGCCACGTGCCGGGGGCCGCGCGGCGCCGTCCGCCCGGCCGGCGTGGGGCCGAAGACCGACACGGTCGCGCTCCCCTGCGCGGCCGCCACGTAGAGCGGCCCCGTGTCGCCCCCCACTGTCAGCGTCACCCGGGCGCCGAGCGCGGCGAGCCCGGCCAGCGTGAGCTTCGGCATCACGACCGGCCGCGGCGCCCCGGGCGCCTTCCCGAGCCCCGCGGCGATCGACTCGGCGAGCCGTCGCTCCTCGGCGTTGCCGAAGACGAGGATCGGCCGCATCCCCTCGACCGCGAGCGGCCGGACCGCCGCGATCAGCGTCTCGACCGGCACGAGCTTGGTCGGCCAGGCGCCGCCCGGCAGGACGAGGACGAGCGGCTCGGCCGGCGCCACGCCCGCCTCGGCGAGGATGCGGTCGAGCCGCGCCGCCTCCTCGGGCCGTACCGGAAAGAGGGGCGCCTCCGGCTCCACCCACCCGCCGACCGGCATCGAGACCGAAAGGCCGGCGGCGAGGACCCGCGTGTACTCGTCCACGGCGTGCGGCGCGCCCGGCGGCGCGTAGCCGCGTCCCGCGCGCCAGGGGTTCACCGCCTCGCTCCGGCTGTAGGCGACGCGGCGCGGCGCGCCGGCCGCAAGGCCGATGAGGCGGCTCTTCAGCCGGTCCTGCAGGTCGACCACGAGATCGAACGGGCGCGCCCGGAGCGCCGCCAGGGCGTGGCGCGCGCCTGCGAGGCCGCGGCCGCGGAGCCACCCGCCGAAATCGACGGCGTGGACGCGGGCGATCCACGGGTGCCCTTCGATCAGACCGGCGAAGCGGCTGTCGACCGCCCACTCCACCTCGAGGTCGGCCGGCGCGAGCCGCCGCACGCGGCCGAAGGCGACGAGCCCCTGGACGACGTCGCCGAGCGCCGACAGCTTGACGACGAGGATCCTCATGCCGCCTCCGGCGGTTCGCGGTCGGCCTTCGTGAGGGTCCGCTCGTACGCCTTGGCGTACTTCGCGAGCACGTACCCCGCGTGCATGAGGTTCAGGACGAGCCCCGGCCGGCCGTCGAGGAACCCGCCGCGCAGGACGTACCGGTAGAGGAACGTCCCGAGCGGGCGGGCGAGGAGCGCCGGCCCCGAGACGGCGCTCAGGCGGATCCCTCCCCGCGCCACCATCTCCTCCACGGCGAGCGACGAGTAGCGGTTCATCGTGTCGAGATACGACTCCAGCGACGGGTGGCTCTCGTGACGCAGCGCGCCTCGCGTCCGGCCGACGGGACCGTCGACGCGGATCGCCTCGTGGACGCGGCGCGGTTCGAAGCGGCCGACGCCCCGCCGGAAGAGCCGGAGGTTCAGGTCGGGGTACCAGCCGCCGTGCCGGATCACCCGCCCGAGGAAGACGAGCTTGCGCGGGATGCGGTAGGCCGGCAGCGACGCCGGATCGGCCACGATCGCCCGGATCTCCTCGGCGAGGTCGGGCTCGACGATCTCGTCGGCGTCGAGCGAGAGGATCCAGTCGCCGGTCGTCCGCTCGATGGCCAGGTTCTTCTGCTCCGCGTAGCCGAGCCAGGGGTGGTGGATCACGTGGGGCGTGTAACGCCTGGCGATCTCGACGGTGCCGTCCGTGCTCCCCGAGTCGACCACCACGATCTCGTCGGCGAACGATGCCGCGGCAAGCGTCCGATCGATGATGCGCGCCTCGTCGCGGCAGACGAGCGCCACGGAGAGTCGCGGCCGACCCGCGCGCTCAGGCAACGGTCGGCGCCTCGAGCCTTCGGTCGACGGCGGCCAGCACCGCGGCCGTGGCGATGGCCCGCATGCAGCGGCGGTCGGGACAGGTCTCGTGCCGGCAGGACCCGCACGGCTCGGGGCTTCTCACCACCTCCGACCGGCGAACCGCGCCGACCTCGTAGGGGCCCCACTGCGCGGGATCGGTCGGTCCGAAGAGCGCCACGACCGGGATCCCGCAGGCGACCGCCATGTGCATCGGGCCCGAGTCGACGCCGACGAAGAGGCGCGCGCGGCGATAGAGGGCGATGTCGACACGCAGCCCCGTCCGGCCGCAGAGGTTCGCGGGGGCCGGCGTGCCGTCCCCGGCCACCGCGGAGGCCAGCGCCTCGCAGCGGTCGCGGTCGGCCGGTCCCCCGGTGAAGGCCGTGCGCAGGCCGTGCCGGCGCCAGAGGTACCGGCAGACCTCGACGAAGCGATCGTCCTCCCACTGCTTGCCCGGCGTGCTGGCCGCGACGTGGACGACGGCGAACGGCGCCCGGGCGAACCCGACCGCCTCGAGGACCGACTCGGCGCGGGCCGTCTCCTCGGCCGAGGACCAGAGTTCGAGCGGCTCCGGGCGGACGTCCTCGTACCCGGCCCCTCTGAGGACGTTCAGGAAGGACTCCGCCTCGTGCTGCGCGCGGGGATCGTACGGGACCGGGTGGGTGAGGAGGAGGCTGCGCCCCTCGGTGGCGAAGCCGGCCCGGAAGCGTGCGCCCGACAGGAGGCCGACGAGGGCGCTCGACAGCGAGCGCTTCAGCACGAAGACCCCGTCGTAGCGCTCCGCGCGGACGCGCCTGGCGAGGTCGAGGTAGCCGCGCCACTTCCCGCGCCGGCCGCCGCCGGTCGCCGGGTCGTAGCGGTGGCCGACCGACGGCGCGAAGGGGAGGATCCGGTCGACGTAGGGACAGTTGGCGAGGACCTGACCCGAGAAGGGCGCGACGAGGAGGTCGATGCGCGCCCGCGGCTCGAGGCGCCGGAGGTTCTTGAGGAAGGGCCCCAGGAGCACGGAGTCGCCGATGAAGCGGTAGCGCATGACGAGCACCCGCTCGAGGGACCCCCGGCGCCCGCTCGCGGCCGCATCAGCGCGAGGCATAGAGCCGCTCCCTGAGGGCGGTCGACTTCCAGCGCTTGTGGAACCAGAAGTACTGCTCCGGATGGGCGCGCACGGCCGCCTCGAGCCGCCGGTTGTACTCGGCGACGGCCGCCGCGACCGACGCCTCGTCGTCACCCGCGACCGGGATCGGGGGATCGACCGTCATGATGTGCCGCCCCCCTTCGCGGTGGATGAAGCCGGTGAGCAGCGCCGCGCCGGCGCGCGCCGCGAACCGGACCGGCCCGCTCCCCGTCCAGGTCGGCTGGCCGAAGAACTCGCCGAGCAGCCCGCCGTCCCCCACGTCCTGGTCGTTCAGGATCCCGACCACGGCGTTCTCGCGCAGGTGCGCGAGCACCCGCCGGCCCGCCACGCGCTCCTTTCCGCCTCGGGTCACGCCGAGGAGCGAGGCTCCCCCTGCCCCGCGCAGGCGGGCGAGCGCGCGCTCGACGTAGGGGTTGCTGAGCTTCTTCATGACCACGACGAACGGCAGGCCGGTCAGCTCGCCCACCCGGCTGCCGAGTTCGAACGCCCCGAGGTGACCGGTGAGCACCACCACGCCCCGGCCGGCCGCGCGCGCCGCCTCGAGCCGCTCGAGGTGGCGGAACTCGACGACGGCCCGCGTGGCCTCGATCGGCCGGACGGCCAGCGCCGCGAACTCCAGCACGTTGCCGCCGAAGGACTCGTAGGCCCCGCGGACGATCGCCGCCAGCTCGGCCGGCGTCCGCTCGGCGCCGAAGGCGAGCGCGACGTTCGCCTCGACGATACGGCGCCTGAGGCCGAGACGGAAGGCGAGCCGGCCGAGCCACTCGCCGATCCGGCGCGCCGTGGCGGGCGGCACGAACCGCAACAGGGCCAGGAGCACGACGACGGCCGCGTGCTCGAGCCGGTGGCGGAGGGCGACGGCCATCAGGCGTCGAGCGGAACGGCCTCGTCGATCAGCATCTGCGGGATGTCGTCGACGATCGGGTACCGGAGGCGGCACGACTCGCAGACGAGCCCGTCCCCCGCCGGCGCCAGGCTTACGCGCCCCTTGCACCTGGGGCAGGCCAGGATCTCGAGAAGCTCCGGGTCGAGCGGCATGGGCCGCGAGTCCTCTCCCCACGGTCAGGGGCGGACGAACGAGGTCAGCTCGGCGGCGACGCGGCCGATGCGGACCTTGCTCTCCATCCTGACCGGTATGCGACGCTCGTCGTCGGTGAGCCAGACGACCACGTCACCCTTCTGCTGGAAGACGCCCTCGAACTTGAGCAGCGGCTTCACCACGATCGCGTCGAAGGTCCCCGCCGGTACGGTCACCCGCTGCCGCCGCAGCACCTGCACATCCACCTCCCACCGCCGGCGTCCCTCGAACGCCTCGAGGGTGAAGGTGCGGCCGACCTCGAGCGGACGGACGCGCGCCTCGAAGAGGATCGAGAACGGGTCCTGCACCGGCGAGAGGAGCGGGAAGCGCTCGACCGGATCGCCCGCCCACTCCCGTCGGACCTCCTGCCGCGGCAGGTCGAACACGTAGCGGCGATCACGCACGCGCCGCCCCTCGCGGCCCCTGTGCGTGAAGAGCAGACTGTAGCGCCCCTGGCAGTCCCAGAGGCTCTCGACCTCGACGCGGACCTCGTAGAACGCGTCGACGAACGCGTTGGAGCGAGCCGTGGCGACGAGCCGCACCGCCGTGCGGTCCCGATGCGCCACCGGCGGCTCGACGGCGATGGTCGCCCGCCCGGCCGGGATGCCCATCCAGGCGATGTCGTAGTGGAGGGCCTCCCCGACCGCCACCGCGGCGCTCTCGACGCACCCCCACGCCGGGGCGGCCGCGGCGAGCCACGCCGCGAGGGCGAGCGCCGCTCTCATCCGGCCGCGGCGAGCCGCGCCGCGCAGGCCGCGGCGAACCCGTCGGGGTCGTCCGGGTCGAGCGTCACCTCGAGGACCAGCGGCGTCACCGCGCCGAGGCGTGCGAGGTCGAGCTTCACCGCGTCCTTCTCCGTGGTGACGACCACGTCGGCCGCGGACGCCGCCTCGGCGATCCGCCGGTAGTCCGCCGGGCCGTAGGCGTGGTGGTCCGGGAACGCCAGCGGCCTGACCTCGACCGCGCCGAGCTCGGCGAGCAGTTCGTGGAACGACGAGGGGTCCGCGAGCCCCGACAGCGCCACCACCCGCCGCCCGGCCAGCACGCCGCTCGCCTCGCCGAGAGGAGCCGCCGGGCCGCCGAGCGGGCCGATGGCCGTCGGGCGATAGCGGCTCTCGAAGACGGCGGCACGGGGGGCAAGCGCCCGAATCTGCCGCAAAAGCCCGTCCCTATTACCGGATTTCGGTACCTTCGTCAAGAGAATGACGTGCGCCCGGGCGAGCGCGGCGGGCGGCTCCCTGAGCGGGCCGGCCGGCAGGAGGCGCCCGGTTGCGAGCCCCGTGCGGGCGTCGACGAGGACGAGGTCGAGATCGCGGGCGAGGCGCCGGTGCTGGAAGCCGTCGTCGAGCACGAGCGTGTCGGCGCCGAACCGCTCGATGGCCAGGCGGCCGGCCGAGACGCGATCCGGGCAGACGACGACCGGCACCCCCGACCGGCGCGCGAGGAGCACCGGCTCGTCCCCCGCCTCCTCGACGCCGGCAAGCGGCGTCGGCCCGCCGTCGCCGACGACGAGCGGGACGCCGCGGCGTCCGGCCCCCCGCGCGTGGCGGCCGCCGTAGCCGCGCGACAGGATCGCCGGGCGCCGTCCCTGGCCGACGAGGAGGCGCGCGAGGTAGAGGGTGGTCGGCGTCTTGCCGGCCCCGCCGACGGCCAGGTTGCCGACGCTCGCCACCGCGGCCGGCAGCCGATGCGCCGGCAGGAGCCCCAGGTCGTAGGCGAGGCCGCGCAGGCGCACGGCAGCGCCGTAGAGGGCCGCCGCGGCGCCGAGGGCCAGGCGGGCGGGCGGCGATTCGCCGCGGGGGAGTCCGTTCACCGGCCGCGCCTCACGTCCCTCCGAGGGCCCGCTCCACGAGGGCGAGGGTTCGCGTCGTGGCGCCTCGCCCCGCCTCGACCACGCCCCGCGCGCGGGCGCCGAGGTCGGCCCGGCGGGCCGGGTCGGCCAGGAGCCCCAGCGCGGCCTCGGCGAGCGAGGCGGCGTCGGTCACCGGCAGCGCGCCGCCCGCCTCGGCGAGCGCGCGCGTGACCTCGCGGAAGTTGTGCATGTGGGGGCCGTGGAGCGGCGCGCGGCCGTGGGCCGCCGGCTCGAGGAGGCTGTGGCCGCCGACCGGCACGAGGCTGCCGCCGACGAACACGACGTCCGCGATCCCGTAGAGGGTGGCCAGCTCCCCCATCGTGTCGACCAGCACCACGTCGGGCGGAGGCTCGCCGGGGGCGCCTGGCCGCTCGCTGCGGCGCCGCCATCGCCACCCGCGCTCGTCGAGGAGCCGGCCCACCTCGCCGAGCCGCTCCGGGTGGCGCGGCGCCAGGATCAGCCGCAGGTCGGGCACGCGCGCGCGCATGCGGGCGAAGGCGTCGAGGACGACCGCCTCCTCGCCGCGGTGCGTCGAGCCGGCCACGAAGCGCGGCGTGGGCGGCAGCCCGAGCGCCGCCTCGAGCATCGCCGGCGTGACCGCCGCCCCGCCGGGCGCCGCGGCCGCCTGGTCGATCTTCAGGTTGCCGGTGACGACGGTCCGATCGGGCGGCGCGCCGAGGGCGACGAATCGATCGGCGTCGGCCCGCGTCTGGGCGCCGACGAAGGCGAGCGAGCGGAGGCAGCGGGCGAGCAGCGGACGCACCCGGCGGTAGCGCCGGAAGGAGCGGTCCGAGAGGCGCCCGTTGACGACGCCGACCGGGATCCCGCGCCGCTCGGCCGCGAGGAGGAAGACCGGCCAGATCTCGGTCTCGAGCAGGAGGACGAGCCTCGGGCGGACCCCGTCGAGCGCCCGGCGCACCGGCCCGGCAAGGTCGAACGGGAAGTAGCAGACCGCCGCCGCCTCGCGCGCCCGCTCCCGCGCCGTCGCCTCGCCGGTCGGCGTCACGGTCGAGACCAGGAGCGGCAGGTCGGGCCGCGCGCCGTGGAGGGCGCTAAGGAGGGGAAGCGCCGCCACGGTTTCGCCGACCGAGACCGCGTGCACCCAGATCGGCCGCCGCTCCGCGAGCGCGAGGACCTCCGCCGGGTAGCGCCCCAGGCGCTGGCCGAAGCCGGGCCGGTACTTCCCGGTCGCGAGCATGCGGCCGACGAGCACCGGGCTCGCCAGGGCGACCAGGCCGAGGAGCCCCGCCTGGTAGAGGCCGAGGAGCGCCCGGTCGACGGCGGCCGCGCTCACGCCTCCGTCCCCTGGAACGCCATGTCGTGGAGCTTGCGGTAGGCGCCGCCCCGTGCGAGGAGCGCCGCGTGCGTGCCGATCTCGACCACGCGACCGCCGACCAGGACGACGATCCGATCGGCCCGGCGGACGGTGGAGAGCCGGTGCGCGATGACGAGCGTGGTGCGGCCAACCATGAGCCGCTCGAGCGCGGCCTGCACCTCGGCCTCGCTCTCGGTGTCGAGCGCCGAGGTCGCCTCGTCGAGGATGAGGATCGGCGCGTCCTTGAGGAGCGCGCGGGCGATGGCGATGCGCTGCCGTTCGCCGCCCGAGAGCTTGACGCCCCCCTCCCCGACCGGCGTCGCGTACCCCTGCGGAAGCCTGGAGATGAAGTCGTGGGCGTTGGCGGCCTTCGCCGCCTCGACGACCCTCGGGTGGTCGGGCGGCAACGGTTCCCTCGCGCCGTAGGCGATGTTGCCCCCCACCGTGTCGTTGAAGAGGAAGGTCTGCTGCGACACGATGCCGATCTGCCCGCGCAGGGACGCGAGCGTCAGGTCGCGGACGTCCACGCCGTCGATCGACACGCGGCCGCTCGTCACGTCGTAGAAACGGGGCACGAGCGAGACGAGCGTCGACTTGCCGGCGCCGGACGGCCCCACGATCGCCACCATCTCGCCGGCGCGTACCGTGAAGTCGACGTCGCGGAGCACGTCGGCCGTCTCGTACCGGAAGCCGACCCGCTCGAACCGGATGCCGTCCCGGACCCTCGCGAGCGTCACCGCCCCCGGCTTCTCCCGGACGTCCGGCTCCTCGTCGAGGACCTCGAAGATCCGCTCCGCCGCCGCGATGCCGGCCTGGATGGCGGCGTTCGACTGGTTCAGCCGCTTCACCGGCTCGTAGAGGGAGAGGAGCGCCGTCATGAAGGCGAAGAAGGTGCCGGGCGTGGACGTCCCCTCGACGACGCGGGAACCGCCCAGGTAGACGACGCCGGCGATGCCGAGGGCCGCGAGGACCTCCATGACCGGCGACGAGAGGGCGCGGACCTTGACCTGCGACATGGCCAGGCGGTAGACGCGTCGGTTCTCGGCGCTGAAGCGGGCGTACTCGCGCGCCTCCTGGCCGAAGGCCCGCACGACGCCGGCGCCGGCGAGGGTCTCCTGGAGGATGCCGGTCAGGTCGCCGATCGAGGTCTGGCTCTGGCGCGACAGCCGGCGCAGCCGCCGGCCGAACCGCACGATCGCCCAGACGGCGACCGGGAAGACGAGCGCGGCCAGGCCGGCCAGGCCGGGGTCGAGGTAGACCGCCACGGCGACGAGGCCGACGATGCCGAGCCCGTCGCGGACGACCGAGGCGAACGCGTCGGTCACGGCCGCCTGCACGAGCGCGACGTCGTTGGTCACCCGCGACATCAGGGTGCCGGTCTGGGAGCGGGCGAAGAAGGCCGCCGTCTGGGCCATGAGGTGCGCGTAGAGCCGGTTCCTGATGTCGGTCACGACGCGCTGCCCCACCCCCGCCATGAGGACCGCCTGCCCGTAGGCGAAGAGGCCCTTGACGACGTACAGCGCGACGATGAGGAGCGGCAGCAGGACGAGCATCTGCCGGTCCTTGCGGACGAAGACGTCGTCGACGACCGGCTTCATCAGGTACGCCGTCGCGGCCGTGGCGGCCGCGAAGCCGGCCATGCAGACGAGCCCGGCCACGAGCCGCATGGCGTAGGGCCGGACGAACGCGAGGAGCCGAAGGTAGAGGTTCACGGGCGCGGCTTCCCGCCCACCTCCGCCCTCGCCGGCGAAGGTGGTGACGCGTGTCCCGGCAACGGCGACGGCCCGCCCGGCAGCGTCGAGGAGGGCCCCTCGCCCAGCATCCGCATGAGCAGCGCCGCCGCGCGCGCCGAGGCCCCCGGGGCGCCGAGCCGCGCGCGCACCTCGGCGAGGCCCGCCTCGACGGCCGCCCGGTGCGCCGGGTCGTCGAGGAGCGCCGTCACCTCCGCCGCGATCGCCTCCGGGGTGACCGCCCCCTGGATCAACTCGCGCACGACGTGGCGCCCGGCGACGAGGTTCACCAGGCCGATGGCCGGCACGCGGACGAGGAGGCGGCCTACGAGGTAGGTGAGCGCGCGAACCTTGTAGACGATGACCATCGGCGTGCCGCAGAGCGCCGTCTCGAGCGTCGCCGTCCCCGAGGCGGTGACCGCCGCGTCGGCGGCCGCCAGGGCGCGCGAGGCGGCGGCGGGGCCGCCGGCCTCCGCCCGGCCCTCGACGAGCGTCACCGGCACCCCCGACCGCGCGACGATCGGCTCGACGAGCGCGCGCGGCACGGTGGAGGCGAGCGGCAGGACGAAGTGGAGCGGCGGGCGCCCCTCGCGCGCCCGGCTCGCCACGAGCCTGGCAGCCGCCTCGAGCATGACCGGCAGCAGCGTGGTCACCTCGAAGCGCCGGCTCCCCGGCAAGAGGGCCACCGTGGTGCGGTCCGGATCGAGGCCGAGCGCGGCGCGCCCCTCGCGCCGCCCGCCCGAGGGGCGCGGCGCGTCGAGCAAGGGGTGTCCCACGTAGGTGACCGGCACGCCGTGCGCCTCGTAGAAGGGCGCCTCGAACGGGAGGACGACCGCCATGTGGTCGGTGTCGCGCCTGATGCGCCGGATGCGCCCGCGACGCCAGGCCCAGACCGTGGGACTCACGTACCGGAGCACCCTGAGGCCGCGCCGCCTGGCCGCACGGGCGAGGCGGGCGTTGAACTCCTGATAGTCGATCAGCACGGCGGCGTCGGTCTCGGCGAGCAGCGCCTTCATGGCCCGGTAGGCCCGCCCGATCGCGGGGAGGTGGCGGACCACCTCGACCAGCCCCATCACGGCCAGCCCCTCGGCGTCGACCCGGACGTCGACGCCGGCGGCGCGCATCCCCGCGCCCCCCATCCCGACGAACGTCGCGGTGCCGCCCGCGTCGCGGTAGGCGCGAACCAGCCCGGCGCCGAGGTCGTCCCCCGACGCCTCGCCCGCCACGATCAGGACCCGTCTAGGCATAGCGCCGCATGGCGTCGACGATCCGCTCGGCCACCTCGAGCGCCCTGAGCCCATCCTCGCCCGACACCGGCGGCCGCCCGCGTGTGCGTACGGCCGCCACGAAGGCCGCCACCTCGTCGGCCAGCGCGTCGCGCCGTGGCAGCGTCCGCTGCTCGCCGACGATCTCCGGCAGGTCGTTCGGTCCCTCGGGAGGCAGCCTCCGCACGAGCGTCAGGTGCTGCGCCTGGTAGTCGACCGACACGTAGAGGTCCCTCTGGAAGAACCGGATCTTGCGCATCCGCTCCCGCGAGACCCGCGACGCCGTGACGTTCGCCACGCAGCCGTTGCCGAACTCGAGCCTCGCGTTGGCGATGTCGACCGTCCGCGCGATCACCGGCACGCCGACGGCCCGCACCTCGACGAGCGGGGCGTGGACGAAGGTGAGCACGACGTCGAGGTCGTGGATCATGAGGTCGCGCACGACGTCGACGTCGGTCCCCCGCTCGCTGAACACCCCGAGCCGGTGCACCTCGACGAACATCGGCTCGTCGAGGATCTCGCCGAGCGCCGCGACCGCGGGGTTGAAGCGCTCGAGGTGCCCCACGGCCAGGACCCGGCCGCCTCGGGCCGCCCGCGCGATGAGGTCGCGCGCCTCGTCGGTGGTCGTCGTCATCGGCTTCTCGATGAGCACGTCCACCCCCGCCTCGAGGCAGCGGGCCGCCACCGCGTGGTGGAGGTGCGTCGGCACGGCCACCGACGCGGCGTCGATCTCGCCCAGGACCTCGTCGAGGTCGGCCGTCACCCGTACGTCCGCCGCGGACGGTCCGGCCTTCCTCGCCCGCTCGGCCGCGCGGCCGGCGCGCGCCGTGTCGGGATCGACGAGCGCGACGAGGCGAACGTCCGGCAACGCCGCGTACTTCTCGGCGTGGAAGGCGCCGAGGTACCCCGCGCCGACGACCGCGACGCGGAGCGGATCGGTCACCGGCAGACCCCGATCTTCGAGCCCTCGATGAACTCCACCAGGCGTACGACCTCCGGCACGTCCCCGAGTTCGGCCCTCACCTGCTCGAGCGCCTTTGCGAGGGTCGTGCCGCTGCGGAAGATCGTCTGGTACGCGCGCTTGAGCGCGCGGATCGTCTCCTCCGAGAAGCCGCGCCGCTTGAGGCCGACCAGGTTGAGCCCCCGGTTCGAGGCCGGGACGCCCGACACGAGCATGTAGGGCGCCACGTCCTGGTTCACCCCCGACGTGCCGCCGATGAAGCTGTGGGCGCCGAGCCGCGCGAACTGCTGGACCGCGGCGAGGCCCCCCAGGATCACGTAATCCTCGACCGTGACGTGGCCGGCCAGCGTGGCGGCGTTGGCGAGGATCACGTTGTCGCCGAGCACGCAGTCGTGCGCCACGTGCGAGTAGGCCATGAGCAGGCAGCGGCGGCCGACCACGGTCTTGCCGATGCCGCCGGCGGTGCCGCGGTTGAGCGTCGCCGCCTCGCGGACGACCGTCTCGTCGCCCACCTCGAGCCACGTCTCCTCGCCCCTGTACTTGAGGTCCTGCGGCGCTCCCCCGAGCACCGCGAAGGGATGGATGCGGCAACGCCGGCCGATGCGGGTCCACCGCTCGACGACGGCGTGCGGCATGAGGACCGTGCCGTCGCCGATGATGACGTCCGGGCCGACGATCGCGTAGGGACCGATCTCGACGTCGCGGCCGATCTCGGCCCTCCCGTCGATCACCGCCGTCGGGTGGATGGCGCTCACGTCGCTCCTCTCTCGTCAGCGTCACGCGGCCACCCCGGCGCCGCGGGCCGTGGGCCCGCGCCCGGGTCCCATCGGCCCCACCGCCGCGGCGCCGATGGGTGTCCGGCCACGGCTAGCCCCGGGTGGCCTCGGTCTCCGACACGAGGATTTCGGCCTCCGCGGCGAGGGCCTCGCCGACCATCGCCTGCCCCTTGAAGCGCCAGAGCGGCGCCCGGCGCTTGAGAACCTCGAGTTCGAGCCGCACCTGGTCGCCCGGCACGACCGGCCGGCGGAACTTCACGTTGTCGAGCCCGGCCAGGTAGACGAGGTATCGCTGCATCCGCTCCGGGTCGGTCTGGAAGACGAGCACGCCGCCGGCCTGGGCCATCGCCTCGCAGAGGAGGACTCCCGGCATGATGGGGTGACCCGGGAAGTGCCCCTGGAAGAACGGCTCGTTCATCGTGACGTTCTTGATGGCCACGACCCGCTTGCCCGGCTCGACCGAGACGATGCGATCGACGAGCAGGAACGGGTAGCGGTGCGGCAGGATCCTCAGGAGCTCCTTCAGGTCCGGGGCCTCGCTGCTACTCACCGGTCGCCTCCTTCTCCGCGGCTGCCGACGCGCCGACGCGCCGCTCGAGCGCCTTCACGCGCTGGCGCAGGTTCGGCAGGTCGGCCATGGCCGCCATGATCCGCTTCCACTCGCCGTGGGGACGGTGCGGCGAACCGGAGACGACCTGGCCCGCCGGCACGTCGTTGGTCACGCCCGTCTGGGCGGTGACGATCACGCCGTCGCCGACCTCGACGTGGCCGACCAGCCCCGCCTGCCCGGCGATGGTGACGCCTCGCCCCACCTTCGTGCTGCCCGAGATCCCCGCCTGGGCGACGACGATCGTACCCGGTCCGAGCTGGACGTTGTGCCCGATCTGGACGAGGTTGTCGATCTTCACGCCGCGCCCGATGCGCGTCTCGCCGAGGGTGGCGCGGTCGATGGCGCAGTTCGCGCCGATCTCGACGTCGTCCTCGATCACCACCCGCCCCACCTGCGGCACCTTGACGGCCCCGTTCGGCGTGCGGGCGAAGCCGAAGCCGTCCGACCCGATGACGGTCCCCGCGTGCACGATGACCCGGCTGCCGATGCGGCAGTCGGGGTAGACCGTCACGTGCGGGTGGAGGGTCGTCGCCTCGCCGATCTCCACCCCCTCGCCGAGATGCACGCCCGAGACGAGCCAGGCCCCGGCGCCGATGCGGCACCGCGGCCCGATCGACGAGAGCGGCCCCACCG
>DATCKS010000321.1:0-6150 GCA_036562265.1 Thermodesulfobacteriota bacterium
CGCGCGGGAGGGCCCCGCGCCGCCGGGTCAGCCGGTGGGGAGCAGGGGGCAGTTCGACGGGGAGAACTCGAGTTCCACTTCCGTGCCGATCTCGATGTCGTCCGCCGACGACACCTTGAGGACCGCCCCGCCGGCGGCGACCGTGTACTCGGTGTAGGGGCCCATGTACAGGGCGTCCTGCACGCGACCGCGCAGCACGTTGGCCCGGCTCGGATCGAGACGAGGCGGCGACCCGGCCAGGCGCAGGTGGATCGCCTGCGGGCGGAGGAGCATCTGCCGGACCGTGCCGGGCGCGGCGCCGTCCGTGCCGCCCTCGACCCGGACGCGGGTGCCGTCGGGGAGGAGCCAGCCCGACCGGTCGTCCGCGAGCCGCACCTCCACGAAGTTGGCGGACCCGACGAAGTCGGCCACGAAGCGGTTCGCGGGCCGCCGGTAGAGGTCCTTCGGCGTTCCCACCTGCGCGATCCGGCCGGCGTCCATGACGATGACGCGATCGGACATGGAGAGCGCCTCGGCCTGATCGTGCGTGACGTAGAGGGCGGCGATGTTCAGCTCGCGCTGCAGCCGGCGCAGTTCCGCCCGGGTGCTCTCGCGCAGCTTCGCGTCGAGGTTGCTGAGCGGCTCGTCGAAGAGGAGGACCGACGGCCGGCCGACGATGGCCCTGGCGAGCGCGACGCGCTGCTGCTGTCCGCCGGAGAGCTGCGAGGGCTGCCGCGTCTTGAGGTGGGAGAGGCCGACGATGCCGAGCGCCCACTCGACCCGCTCGGCGATCTCGCGCGCCGGCGTCCTGCGGATCCGGAGCGGGAAGGCCACGTTGTCCTCGACGGTCATGTGCGGCCAGATCGCGTAGGACTGGAAGACCATCCCGAGGGCCCGCTCGTGGGGCGGCACCATGGTGCCGGTCGCCGGCGCCGAGACGACCTCGCCGTCGATGGCGATCGTGCCGCTGGTCGGCTCCTCGAGGCCCGCCACGCAGCGGAGCGTCGTCGTCTTGCCGCAGCCGGAAGGGCCGAGCAGGCTCACGAACTCGCCGCGCGCCACCTCGAACGAGATGTCGTCGACGGCCGTCGTCGACCCGTAGACCTTGGTCACGTGCTCGATCTTGATGCTCATGTCGACCTCGACGCCTGGTCCGCTCTCGCCGTCACGCCTGGCGCAGCCTCGGTCGCACCTTGAGGATGACCGCGATGACGACGAAGATGATGCCCATGGTGACGACCGACAGGGCGCTCGCCTGTCCCCAGTTGGCCTGCTCGAAGAAGGTCCAGATCGCGATCGAGATCACCGACGTCGACGCGGTGAAGAGGAGGATGGCGGAGGAGATCTCCCGGAAGAACGCCATGAAGAGGAGGAAGTACGCGCTCTGGACCGCGGGGAAGGCGATCGGGAGGATGATGCGAGCCGCCCCCTGGAGGCGCGTGGCGCCCGATGTCCAGGCGGCCTCCTCGAGGCTGCGGTCGATCTGGATCATCTGGCCGCCGATCGCCTCCGTGGCGTAGGGGAGGAAGCGCGTGACGAAGGCGAGGACGATGATCGCCAGCGTCCCGTAGAGCGGCAGCGGCAGATAGGCGTACGCCCACAGGAGGCCGAGCCCCACGACGATGCCGGGCACGCCGAACGGGAGCGTCGCCGAGAGGTCGAGCGCGCGGTGGCCCGGCGGCGTGAGCCGCAGGGTGAAGTAGGCGCAGGAGAGCGCGAGGACGACGCCGATGGCCGCGCCGACGCCGGAGACGACGAGCGTGTTCCAGATGCTGCGCATGGTGGCCGGGCTGTTCCAGATGAAGACGTAGTTGCGCAGCGTGTACATGCCCTCGAGCGGGTTCGCCGTGAACCACTTGAGCAGCGACGTGTAGACGAGGATCACCGCCGGGAGCACGAGCGACAGGGCGATGAACCCGAAGCACAGCACGTAGGCGGGCCACCGCCACCGGCCCAACCGGATCGGCGCGAGGCGGCCGGCCTTGCCCGTGACCGTGACCAGGCGAGCGCCCCGCGCCACGCGCCGCTGCGCCCAGATGGCGGCGCCGGTCAGGGCGCTCAAGGCGAGGCCGATGGCCGCCGCGAGGCCGTAGTCCACGGGCGGGAACCGGCAGAGGAGGTAGAGCTGGGTCGCCAGCACCGTGATGTGCCCCGGGATGCCGATGAGGGCCGGAATGGCGAACTGCTCCAGCGAGACGATGAACGTGAGGATGAAACTCGAGAGGATCGGGTAGCCGAGCAGCGGGAGCGTCACCCGGACGAGCACCTGGACCGGGGTTGCGCCCGACGTGCGCGCCGCCTCCTCGTAGACCGGGTCCATGCCGATGATCGGCCCGCGCATGGTGAGGTAGACGAACGGCACCTGGTGCAGCACCATGACGAAGACGATCCCCGCCACGGTGTAGATGTCCACCTCGACGTTCTCGAAGCCGAGGACGCCCTGCAGGAGCTGGTTGAGCACGCCCCCTCGCGAGCCGATGATGATCCAGGCCATCGCCAGGATGAACGACGGCAGGTAGAAGGCCAGGCCGACGAGGGCGGTGACGAGGTTCGGGTACCTGAAGTCGGTGCGGTGGACGACGATGGCGATCGCCGTGCCGATCGCCACGGAGAAGACCGAGGTGAGGAGGGCGATGTAGACCGTCGTGAAGATCGAGCCGACCACCCCGGTCGTGGCGAGGTTGACCCAGTTGGCGATCGTCCACTCGCCGGGCATGCCGGGGGCGCTGGTGCGCAGGCTGCCGTAGATGAGCGCCCCGATGGGGACGATGACGAGGTAGAGGACGATCGCGAAGGTGACGCCGTAGAGCAGCGCGAGGGGGCCGTCCGGGAGCGCGCGGCCGAGCCTCGACGCGCGCGTCCGGCTCGCGCCGGCCTTCATGGGCGTCGCCCCGAACGTCTTCTCGGACATGCTCTCCCCTCCGTCGGCATGGCCGGCCGGCTCGCGGCCGGTGGTGGGGCCGCGAGCCCGCGAGGCTCGCGGCCCCCAGGGATCAGCGGATGCCGAAGACCTGGCGCCAGGTGTCGACGATCCGCTTCTGGCGTTCGGGGGTGAGGATCTTCTCGCCGTCCACGGTGTTGCTGAGCTGCGAGGTCGCCGGGAGGTGGGAGAGCGGCGGCGCGTCCTTGCGCGTGACCGACAGGCCCCCGTGGGTCTGGAGCGCCTCCTGACCCTCTCGCGTCATGAGCCAGTTGACGAAGACCTTCGCCGCGTTCGGATGCGGCGCCTGCCTGGCGACGAACACGTAGGCGTTGGAGAGGGTCGTCCCGGACTTCGGGTACACGACGCCGATCGGCGCGCCGTCGGCCAGGGCCGGGTTGACCGGGAGGTCCGTGATGTGGGCAACGTCGACGTCGCCCCGGATGACCGCCTGCATGATGCCGCCCGAGCCCTCGAAGAAGCGGACGTTGTTGGCCTTGAGGCGCTCGGCGGCGTCCGTGATCCCCTTGTCCTCCCAGAAGGCGATGATCTGCTGCACCGCCACCGAGCGCCAGGGCGGGTTCATGCCGATCCGGCCCTTGAACTTCGGATCGAAGAGGTCGGTCCACTCGGTGGGGATCTCGTTCCGCTTGACGCGGTTCTTGTTGTAGACGATGGCCTCACGCGCCGTCTGGACGGCGAACATCTGGTTGTCGACGTTGACCCAGTCGGGGAACGCCCCGAGCTCCGGAGGCGTCCACTTCTCCATCCAGCCCTGCTTCATCCCCTCGTACATCCGCTCGTCGGGGAAGGTGAGGACGACGTCCGCGATGTGCCGTCCCGCGGCGAACTCGGTCGCGAAGCGCTCGATGAGCGGGGCGCTGCCGAGGCGCACCTGCTCGGCCCGGATCTCGGGAAAGGCCTCCCGGAACTTCTGCAGGAACGGCTCGGCGCCGGCCGGCCGCATGTTGTGATAGAAGGTGAGCGCCCCCTCCCGCTTCGCCGCCGCCACGACGTCGGACCAGGAGCTCTGAGCCGGCGCGGACGTCGCCGCGCCGAAGAAGACCGCCGCGAGCGCGACGGTCGCGAAGACGGTGTGTCGCCACTTCCGCAAGGTCGCCAGGATCCCCGTCATGGATGAGCCCTCCTCTGTTTCGCCAGCTCTCGTTGGCTCACGCTCCGCCCGACTTCCGCGGAGTCCTTCGACTTCGTCGTGCTCGCGCCCGCGAAAGCGCGGTCTCCCCGCCGCTCTGCGGGGTACCGGAGACCCCGGCCGCCCCGGTCAGCTCCTCGTCCCGCATCGCCAGGCGGATGTGGTAGGCGGCCAGGACGTGCTCGCGGGCGGCCGCGTCGGCGCGGGCCGGGTCGCGCGCCGAGATGGCCTCGATGATCCGGGTGTGCTCCCGGAGCGCGGCGGCGCGGCGGCCGGGCCAGGCCATGGTGGTCCGGCCGAGCAGCGCGATGGCATCGTGGATGGCACCGAGGCTCTTGAACAGGAAGCGGTTGTGCGCGGCGTTGCGGATCGCCTCGTGGAACTGGGTGTTGTGGCGAGCGAGCACGCGCGGATCGGCCGGCAGCCGGCGCTCGGTCTCCAGCATGGAGGCGAGCATGGCGATCTCGGTGCCCGAGGCGTTGCGGGCGGCCAGGGCCGCCGCGGTCCCCTCGAGGGCGGCCCGCACGTCGTACAGTTCGGCGATGGCCGCGGCGTCGAGCGACGCGACCACGAGGCCGACGCGCGGCTCGAGCCGCACGAGACCTTCCGACTCGAGGCGACCCAGCGCCTCGCGGACCGGGGTGCGGCTCACGCCGAGCCAGTCGGCCAGCTCGGTCTCCCGGATGCGGCGGCCCGGCGGCAGGTGCCCCTCGCAGATCGCGTTGCGAATGACCGAGTAGGCGTGCTCGGCCGCCGGCTGCGAGCGCTTCGGTACGATCGGCCACGTCTGCTTCATGGCTCCATTGCCACCCGGGGCGCGGTACCTCGCGCGTCACGCCGAGCCGCGCATCGCAGCCGGTCGCCGATCGCCGGTGCGGGGCCGGCCTCGATCCGGGACGGCGGAACTCGCCACGTCGGTCGGCCCGGTTGCAGTATAACCTGGCCCCCGCCCGATCCACGACACACGCCTGGATCCTGCTGGCCATGGACCGGCAGAGCCCCCGGGCCGATGCCCCGGACCCGAGGACGTCCGTCATCCGGCGTTGCCCGGAGTTGTCCTGTTCCGATACATCCCGAGGAGCCTGCGGAACATCGCCCGCTGCGCGCCGAACGCCAGGATCAGGAGCACGGACGCCCAGATCCCGACGGCGATCGGGCTTTCGTAGAACACCGAGACGTCCCCCAGGCTCATGAAGAGCGCCTCCCGCATGTGCTTCTCGATGAGCGGCCCGAGCACGAACCCCACGACCAGCGGCGCGAGCTCGAAGTCGAACTTCCGCAGCACGTAGCCGATGCAGCCGAGCAACAGGAACACGTACACGTCGAGCATGCTGTTGCGCACGCTGTACGACCCGATCGCCGTCAGGATCAGGATCACCGGCAGGAAGACGTGATACGGGATCCGGAGGAGGCTCACCCACACGCCGATCAGCGGGATGTTGAGGAACAGGAGCACGACGTTCCCGATCAGGAGCGACGCGATCACGCCCCAGAACACTTCCGGGTGGTTCGACAGGAGGAGCGGACCGGGCTGGACGCCGTGCACCATCAGGGCGGCGAGCATGAGGGCGGTGCTCGCGCCGAAGGGAATGCCGAGCGCGAGGAGCGGCGCCATCGAGGACGTCGCCGCCGCGTTGTTGGACGTCTCGGGACCGGCCACGCCCTCGATGGCGCCGTGGCCGATCTCGTGCCGGTATCGCGACACCGCCTTTTCCAGCCGGTAGCTCGCGAAGCTCGACAGGGTCGCGGAGGGGCCGGGGAGGAGCCCGAAGATGAACCCCAGGACCGTCCCGCGGCCGTACGGGGCAAGGGCGCGCCGGATCTCGTCGCGCGTGGGGAGCATCTCGCGGAGGCTGACCCCGAGGGGCTTCGGCCGACGCTCGAGTTCCTCGACGACGCTCATGATCTCGGCGAGGCCGTAGAGCCCGACCACGAGCGCCGCGATCTCGACCCCCTGCCGGAGATCGTTCACGCCGAAGGTGAAGCGGTTCTGGGCCGTCACCGGCTCCTCGCCCACGGTGCTCAGGGCGAGGCCGATGGCCATCGGGAAGACGCCCGCCGCGAACGACCCGCCCGAGATCCGTGACAGGATCAGGAG
>DATCKS010000326.1:0-1615 GCA_036562265.1 Thermodesulfobacteriota bacterium
ATCACGTCGAGCAGCACGAGGTCGGGCTTCTCCTGCTGCACGAGCGCGAGCGCCTCGCTCCCCGAGGTGGCGCCGACGACGCGGTACCCCCTGGACTTGAGGAGGATGCTCTCGAGCTTGAGCAGCGTCTTCTCGTCCTCCACGACGAGGATCGTCTTGCCGTTGTCGGCCATGGCGCCCTTCGCCCCTTGTTGTGCGCGGCCGCCTGGCCGCGTGAGACGCCTACCGCGCCGCCCCGTCCCCCTCGATCGTGAAGTCGAGGACCCGAGGCAGGTTGAGCAGGATCACCAGCCGGCCGCCGACGCGGCCGAGCCCCTGCACGAACTCGCCGTCGACCCCACCGACCACGACCGGCGTCGCCTCGAGGTCCGAGGGGCGCAGCCGGATGACGCCCGTCACCCCGTCGACCAGCAGCCCCACGGTCCGTCCCCGGTCGGAGGAGACGATGATGCGCGCGCCCCGCCCGGGCGCCTCGGCCGGCAGGCCGAGTCGGACCCTGAGGTCGATGATCGTGACGATCCGGCCCCGGAGCGAGACGAGGCCGGGACAGAACGGCGGCGCGAACGGCACCTCCGTCACCGGCCGGACCCGCACGATCTCCTCGATCGAGCCGATCTCGATCGCGTACTCCTCGCCGGCCAGCGTGAACGCGAGGAGTTCCCGCGTCTCCTCGGCCGGTGCCGCCTGCGCCTCGCGCAGCTCGACCGGCCTGAAGCGGGTCTCGGCATCGAGGTCGAGCCACTCCTGCGTCGCGGTCATCAGCCCACCTCCCGCCTGCCGGTCGCGAGCGCGATCGCCTCCTCGATGAGGGACCCGACGTCGAGGACCAGGACCGTCTGCTGGTTGCCGAGGTCGGCCGCGCCGGCGATGCCGCGAACCCCTCTCAGGAGCTCGCCGACCGACTTGATGACGACGTCCTGCTGGCCGAGCAGCTCGTCCACGACGATGCCGAGACTCCGCTCCCCCATCCCGACGACGACCACGTACAGGCTCCCGTCGGCCCGTCCGCCGCCGGGCCGCCACCCGTCGGGCGGCTTGAGCCGGAAGATCCGCTCGAGCCTTGCGAGCGGCAGTGTCCGCTCGCGGAGCTGGATCACCTCGCGCCGCTCGACCGTCCGGATGTCGCCCGGCGCGATCATGAGGTTCTCCTGCACCTGGTTGAGCGGGATCGCGTACGTGCGGCCGCACGTGGCGACGACGAGCGCCTGGATGATGGCCAGGGTCATCGGCAACGTGATGATCATCTTCGTGCCGACGCCGTGCGTCGTCTCGAGGTCGATGGCGCCGGAGAGCTGCGTGATGGCGGTCCGCACGGCGTCCATGCCGACGCCGCGGCCCGAGATCTCGGTCACGGTGTCCCGCGTCGTGAACCCCGGCAGGCAGAGGAGGTCGAAGACCTCGCGCGGCTTGAGCGGCGGGGCGTCGGGCTCGACGAGGCCGCGCGCGATGGCGACGCTGCGCACCCGGTCGACGTCGATTCCCCGCCCGTCGTCCTCGATCTCGATGACGACGTGGTTGCCCTTCTGGAAGGCCCGGAGGTCGATCCGGCCGCGGGCCGGCTTGCCCAGCTCGACCCGCTCGTCGGGCGTCTCGATGCCGTGGTCGATGGCGTTGC
>DATCKS010000333.1:0-2452 GCA_036562265.1 Thermodesulfobacteriota bacterium
GCCGATCGCGCGGCCGGTCATCGCGGACGACCAGCCGCCGGCCGGCGTGGAGCTCACCTGGCTCGCGAAGACGTCGCCCACCTCGTGGGCGACGCCGATCGACCCGGCCAGGCGCGATACCGTGGACGCCCGCTTCGACGCGAAGCGCGACCTCAAGGGGCCGGTCACCGTGGCGGTGGCGGCCACGCTGCCTTCGCCCGAGTCGGCGAAGCCGCAGGCCTCGCCGAAGCCGGACGCCTCGCCCGAGGCCGCGGCCTCGCCGGCGGCTTCCCCCGAGGCGTCGGCGGATGCGGCGAAGCGGGGTCGTCTGGTCGTGGTCGGCGACGTCGACTTCGCCACGAACCAGCTCCTCTACCAGCCGGCCAACCGCGAGCTGGCGGTTTCGTCGGTGGCCTGGCTCGCGTCGGCCGACGCCATCCTCTCCATCGCCGAGCGGTCGCCGACGGCGCACCCGCTCTTCCTCACGCCCGGGCAGAGCTTCGCCGCGTTCCTCGTCTGGCTCGGGCTGCCGGCGCTCGTCACGGCTGCCGGGGTGGCGACCTGGGCGTCGAGGCGGAGGCGGCACGCATGAGCCCCGCGAAGGCCGGATTCCTCGTCGGCCTCTTCGCGCTGCTCCTCGCGGTGTACTTCGGGCTCGAGTGGCGCGCCGACCGGATCGAGGAGCGGGAGGCGGCCGCGAAGAAGGTCCTCGACGTGAAGCCGGAGGACGTGCAGGCGATCACGCTCGAGCGGCCGGGCGAGCCGGCCGTCCGGCTCACGCGCGAGGGGGACCAGTGGAAGGTCGTCGTGCCGCGCGCCGTTCGCACCGACCAGGTGAACGCGAGACGGATCGTCGACGCCCTCACCGGCGCCACGCGCGATCGGGTGCTCGAAGGGGTCGACCCGAACGGGGCCGAGTACGGGCTCGCCGAGCCGGCCCTCACGGTGACGCTCGAGACGCCGGCCGGCCCGCGCGCGCTGGCCTTCGGGGCGAACACACCGGTCGGCGGCGGGGTCTACGCGCGGCGGCCCGGGCAGGACGAGGTGCTCGTGCTGCCGGCCTACGTGAAGACCGACGCGAACCAGAGCCTCTTCGACCTGCGCGACAAGCGGGTGCTCGACGCCGAGGCCGACGACGTGACGCGGCTCGAGGTGCGGCCGGGCAAGGGGACCGAGAAGCCGTCGCTGGTCATCACGAAGGACGGGGACGACTGGAAGGTCGAGGGGACGCCCCCGGGCCGCGAGGTCGACCAGTACGAGGCCGATCGGGTCGTCGAGGCGGCGACCGGCATGCGGATGGTCGAGGTGCTCAGCGAGGACCCGGGCGCGGCGACGCCGCGCGGCCTCACCTCGCCGGCGCGCACCGTGATCCTCGAGCTTGCCGGGGGAGAGCGCCGGACGGTGACGATCGGCGACGCGGCGGGGGCTGACCGGACGCCGGTACGCGTGGAGGGCGATCCCGCGGTCTATCTGGTACAGACGTCGGCGCTCGAGCTGCTCGCGAGGAAGCCCGAGGATCTGCTCGCGCCGCCGCCCACGCCGTCGCCCGAGCCGTCGCCCTCACCCGAGCAGGCGGCCTCGCCGGCGGCGAAGTAGACGGGTCAGATCCGCTCCATCTCGGCCATCAACGCCTCGAACTGCTCGTGGAGCAGGCGCTCGGTAACCTGGAGGGCGCGCAGGCGGGCCAGGTGGTCGGGCGTGGCGCGGAAGGCGCGCGCGCGGTCGACGGTGCGCGTCTGGCCGGCGTCGTCCTCGAGGACGATCCGGTCGCCCTCGATCGACAGGAGCCGTCCCGTCGTCACCTCGGCCGCGGCCGGCGCACCGATGACGACGACCGCCGTCCCGCGCTCGCGTCGCCCGCGCCAGAACCCCATGGCGCGGAGTATAGCAGGAGGAGTGTCGTGGAAGCCCGCCCGGTCAGCGCGTCCCGCGTCGTCATGAGCCGGACGATGCAGCCCGCCGATGCCAACCACCTCGGCAACGTCCACGGCGGCGTCATCATGCGGCTCATGGACGAGGCCGCCGGTACCGCTGCCGCCCGGCACTGCCGCCGGCCGGTCGTCGCCGCCGCCATCGACTCGTTCTCGTTCCTCGCCCCGGTGGCGCTCGGCCACCTGGTGACCGTGAAGGCCTCGGTGAACGACGTCGGCCGCACCTCGATGGAGGTCGGCGTTCGCGTGGAGGCGGAGAACATCCTCACGGGCGAGGTGACGCACACCGCGAGCGGCTACCTGGTCTTCGTCGCCCTCGGCGAGGATGGACGCCCCACCGAGGTGCCGCCGCTCCTCGCCGAGACCGAGGACGACCGTCGACGACAGATCGCGGCGCGGGAGCGGCGAGCGCGCCGTCTCGCCGGCCGGCCGGGCCGCCAGCCGTGATCCGCGCGCTGTCGGCCGCGGCGGCACTCCTCGTCCTTGCCGCTCTCGCCCACGCCCAGTCGGACGCGCCGCCCGCCGAGCCGACCCTCCTCGCC
>DATCKS010000345.1:0-6788 GCA_036562265.1 Thermodesulfobacteriota bacterium
GCGTCGCGCCGCCTCGCGATCGCCTCGACCTCGAAGACCGGATAGTCGTGCCGGAGCGAGTAGTACCCGTAGTGGTCGCCGAAGGGCCCCTCGGGCCTGCGCACGCGGGGCGGCACCCGCCCGATCAGCGCGAACTCCGCCTCGGCGACGAGCCGGTGCGGCGAATGCGGCGAGCGGACCATCGGGAGCCGCTCCCCGAGCAGGAGCGACGCCAGGAGCAGCTCGCCGACCGGTTCGGGGAGCGGCGCGATGGCGGCCAGGATGAGGGCGGGCGGTCCGCCGAGGAAGACGGTCACCGGCAGCGCCTCCCCCCTTGCCTCGGCCGCCGCGAAGTGGAACCCGCCCCCCTTGCCGATCTGCCAGTGCATCCCCGTCGTCGTCGGCCCGTGGATCTGCATCCGGTACATCCCGAGGTTGTGCTGGCCGGTCTCCGGGTGCTCGGTGTAGACGAGCGGCAGCGTGATGAAGGGGCCGCCGTCCTCGGGCCAGAGGGTGAGCGCCGGCAGGCTGTCGAGCCGCGGCGAGCGCTCGACCACGTCGAGCACCGGACCCGACGGGCGGGTGACGAGGCCGACGCGCAGCGCGTCGAGCGCGAGGCGGCGCGCCCCCCAGAGCTTGCCGAGCGTCGGGGGGAGGAGGGTCTTCGCGAACCCGGCGACCTCGCGCACGAAGCGCTCCGGCCTTTCGCCGAAGGCGAGGTCGATCCGCTCGGGCGACCCGAAGAGGTTCGTCACGACCGGGAAGGCACCGGAAGTCGGGCGCCGGAAGAAGAGGGCGGGCCCTCCCGCCGCCGCGACCCGGCGGTGGATCTCCGGAAGCTCGAGCGCCGGATCGACCGGCGCCTCCACCTCGAGGAGGTCGCCGCGGGCGCGGAGGGCGTCGAGGAACGGGCGAAGCGAGCGCACGCAGGCATTCTAGACCGGGTCGTCGACCGGTGTGGGGTTCGGCGGCGGCGTGCCGGGGGGCGCCGCTCCGCGGGGGCGCGTGTGTGCTACGTGCCCGCGGTATGCTCACGAGAAGAGCCACCGATGCGGCGCCGACAGTTCCTCGCGGCCGCCGGCGCGGCCCTCGCCCTGCCGCCCCTCGCCCTGCGGCGCGGCCGCTCCGCCGGCGCGGAGCCGGAGGCGGGGCTTCCGCCCCTCGTCACGCCGAGTGAGGCCTTCTTCGAGGTCTCGAAGAACCTCCCCTGGCTCGGCGGCGATCCCCGGATCGACGCGGCCGGCTTCCGCCTCGCGGTGGGCGGCCTCGTTCGCCGCCCCCTGGCGCTCTCGCTCGGCGACCTCGGTCGGCTCCCCGCCGACACCGTCCTCGCGACGCTGGCCTGCATCAGCAACGAGGTCGGCGGTCCCCTGATCGGCACCGCCTTCTGGCGCGGCGTCCCGCTGCGACGCCTGCTCGCGGAGGCCGACCCTCGTCCCGCGGCGCGGACGCTCGTCGCGCACTGCGCCGACGGGTACTGGGAAACGCTGCCGACGGCCGTGCTCGACGCCGAGCCGGCGTGGCTCGCCTACGAGATGAACGGCGCGCCGCTCCCTCGCGGGCACGGGTTCCCGGTCCGGCTCCTCCTGCCGGCGCGCTACGGGCTCAAGAGCGCCAAGTGGGTCGTGCGGATCGAGCTGTCGGACGAGCCCGAGCGCAGCTACTGGACGCGGCGCGGCGGGTGGGACGGGGCGGCGTTCGTTCGAACGTCGAGCCAGATCCTCGTGCCGCGCCCCTTCGGCGTGGTGCCGCAAGAGGGCGTGACCGTCGCCGGCGTCGCCCACGCCGGCGCCCGCGGGATCTCCGGCGTCGAACTCAGCGCCGACGGGCGGCGCACGTGGCATCCCGCCGCCGTCGAGCCGGCGGCCTCACCCGTCGCGTGGGTCCGCTTCCGCTGGCCTTGGAGGCCCGATCGGGAGACCGCCGTAGCTCCCGGCCGCCACGTGCTCCAGGTGCGCGCCGTCGACGGCCAGGGCACGCCGCAGGTCGAAACCGACCAGCCACCCTTCCCGTCCGGCGCGACCGGCCTCCACGGCGTCCTCGTCCACGTGCGAGGCTGACGAGGTCAGTGGCCGAAGGGGGGGCGGCCGTGGAAGTGGCCGTCGAGACGCACGCTGGCCGCGTCGAGCGACCGGCCCTGGACGCGCAGGGCCGCCTCGAGGCTGTGCACGCCCTGGGCGCGGAGGAGGGGGACGAGGCGCACGTAGATGCGGCCGGCGATGACGGCGTCGCCTCGCGCGGTGTGCCGGCCGTCGCACGGCACGCCGAGCTGCGCCGCGAGCTCCTCGAGGGTGAGGCCGGCCCAGTGGGGCGACAGCGCCCGCGCGAGCCCGGCCACGTCGAGGGCCGGGACGGCGAGCGCCGGCAGGCGCGAGCGACGCGCGAGGCGGTTCAGGATCGAGAGGTCGAAGCCGAGCGCGAACCCGACGAGCGGCGCGAAGGCGCCGCAGGCGGCCGAGAGGGCCGGCAGCACCGCCTCGAACGGCGGCGCGCCGGCCACGTGCCGGTCGTCGATGCCGTGGATCCGCGTGGCGGTGAGCGGGATGGCCCGACAGGGGCGGACGAGGCTCTCGTACCCCCGCTCGGGCCGGGGCTCGCCGTCCTCGAAGGGAATGGCGGCGACGGAGACCGGCTCGTCGCGGCGGGGGTCGAGCCCCGTCGTCTCGATGTCGAGGGCGCAGAAGCGGCCGGCCGGGAGCGGCCCGGGTGGAGAGCCGCCGCCCCCCCCGAAGGGCCAGATCCGTGCGATCCAGGGCCGCATCATCCGAACAGCATATCAGTCAGGAAGCGGGTTCGGAGGTCGTTCTGCAGCGAGCGTACCGCGAGGAGCGCCTCCCTCAGGCCGGCCCGCTCGGCGCGGTTCAGGGCGCGCGGCTCGACGGCGCTCGTGGGTGGGCGCCCGGCGTCGAGGTCGGCGAGCTGTCGTCGAATCCTGAGCCGGGTGATCACCTCGTAGGCGGCCGTCAGCTCCTCCACCTTCTGCGGTGGGAACCGGCCGTCGCGGGCGGCGGCCGCCTCGAGACGCTCGAGCGTGTTCGTCTGCCGGAGCCCGAGCTCCAGCGCGTGGACGCGCAGCGCGTTCACGAGGGGGAGCATCCCCTGGAGCTTCAGGTTGATCCGGCCCCGAGACGGCCCCCAGAGCGGCGTCACGAGTCGCCCGAAGAGGCCGATCGGCGGCGCCGTCGAGACGGCCGACCAGGCCATGAGGCGGAGGAAGGCCTTCCAGGACTCGACCTCCTCGCGGAGGTGGGCGAAGAGGCGGTCGGCCAGGTCGTGCGCCCCGAAGACCGGCCTGAAGTCGAACACGATGGAGGCCTCGAGCAGGTCCTCGGGCGACGACTGCCGAATCCAGCGCGAGAAGCGACGCTCCCAGACGTCCACCGGCTGGCGCCAGGTCCGGTTCGACGCCATCACGTCCGCCGGGCAGCGCGGCACGCCGCACCGGACGAGGCCCGAGACCGTCTCGGCGGCGAGCCGCTCGAAGTAGCGGTCGACCGCCCAGGCGGGCACGTCGGCGGGCGGTCGCTCGTGGACGAGCGCGTTGTCCTGGTCGGTCGCGAGCGTCTGCTCCCGGCGCCCCTCGCTGCCGAGGGCGAGCCAGCAGTAGCGGACGGGGGGATGGCCGAACCCGTCGGCCGCGAGCGCCTGTTCGGCGATGGCGAGGAGGCGCCGGACGAGCGCGTCGTGCAGTTCGGCCGTGATGCGCGCGATGTCGGCGGACGGCACGCCGTCGTCGAGGAGGGCGCGGATCACGACCGTCACCTTCGGCGCGATCGCCGCGAGGTCGTCGACCCGCGTCTGGCGCTCGATGGCGCGCAGGAGCGGAACCGGATGCGCCTCGCCCGGCGTGAGGAAGTCGTGACTCGAAACCACGCCGACGAGCCGGCCCCGACCGTCGCCCGCCGGCTCGGCGTCTGCCGCCGGCGCCTCGAGGACGGGCAGGTGGCGGATGCCGCGGCGGAGCATCTCGAGGAGCGCCTCGACGGCCGGCGCCTCGGCCGAGACCACGTGGAGCGGCGCGCTCATGATGCGGCCGACCGGCTCGGAGGGGGGAAGCTCCGCGGCGACGACCTTGCCCCGCAGGTCGCGGTCGGTGACGATGCCGATCGGCGAGCCGTCGCCGTCGACGACCACGACGGCGCCGACCGCCTCGGCCTGCATGAGGCGCGCGGCCTCGGCGATGGTCGTGGTGGGGGAGCAGGTGACCGGCGCGTGACGGATCAACTCCCGGACCGGGCGGCGGAGGGGGGCGGACCCCCGGTAGGCGAGCGGCATCGGGTGCCCGTTCCGAGCGGAGACGGGCGGGTGGGGCGCCGGCCCCACCCGCCCGGGCGTCTTCGGCCTAGCGGCCGAAGACGACGAGCATGAAGACGATGGTGAAGAGGATCGATCCGACCAGCCAGTAGTCTTCGCGTGCCATACGCGAGCCCTCCGTCTACCGGTTCGCCCGGTCCGGCGAGGCGACGCCGAGCGCCGAGGCGGCCGCCGGCGCCACCTCGTGAACCACGTAGCGGGTATCGGTTTCGGCCCGCTCGATCTGCGCCCGGCCGAGGAACGAGAGGCCCGCCTTGAACGTGAGCGCCCACATCATCGCGATCCCGAGGAGCCACCAGGCGATCTGCCACGACCAGAGCGGCGGGAAGCCGAGGAACGAGAAGGCGTCGTTGCCGAGCACGGCTCCAGGTCCGATGGCGAAGAAGTACCACACCGGCACCACCACCCACATCGCCTTGCGCCACTTCTTCTGCTGCTCGGTCGGCCGATCGATGTCGGCGAGCCACTCGCGCACCTCCCGGCGCCTGGCGAGCTTCTCGGGCGCCTCCTGCCCGATCTTGCTCGCGAGGAGGCCGACGACGATCGCCACGCCGAGGCCCCAGCCGGCCGAGTGGATCGTGAGCGGATACTTCCAGCCCGGCACGAGGATGTCGGTCAGGAAGACGGCCGCCACGCCGGCGATCAGGCCGAGGACGGTCCCGAGCCCGGTCACCCGGAGGCCGTAGCAGACCCCGAGGAGCGGCAGGTACATCAGCGTCCCGAACGCCGTCGCGAGGCCGCCGAGCATGACGAGCGCCGCCTGCGAGTTGACGGCGATGGTGAAGGCGACGACGGTGATGAGCACCGCGAAGGCGCGCGACGTCCAGATCTGCTCGCCGTGACCCGCGCCGGGGCGGATGTAGCGGAAGTAGACGTCGCGGCAGAGGATCGTCGAGCCGGTGCCGATGTAGGGCGACGCGGTCGACTGCATGGCGGCGAGCGCCCCGACGGTGACGAGCGCGAGCCAGAAGCCGGGCAGGTAGGCGTGCATCAGCTTCGGAACGAGGTCGCTGTCCCTCGTGATGCCGAGCGTGTCGGTCACGATCCGGCCGCCCATCCCCTGGATGGCCGTGAAGAAGAAGAGGGCGAAGCCGACCACGAACGTCGACGCGAACGTCTGCTGCCAGGGGAAGGGCCTCGGGTTCTTGTTCGAGAAGGCCCACATCGTGAAGGCCGGCGACGCCTGGATCCCCATGAGGGAGAACATGTAGGTGAGGATCATCGTGCCGGTCCAGATCGTCTCGCCGGCCGTGAACTCCATGACGGCCGGGATCTGGAGGTACCGCTCGGGGAGTTGCGCGATCTCCTGGCTCAGCGTGGACCAGCCGCCGACGGCGGCGAGCGTGAAGGCGCCGAGCGTGATGATGCCGGCGACGAGGAGGACGCACTGGAGGGCGTCGACCCAGGCGATGGCCCGGAGGCCCCCGGCGGCCACGTAGAAGACGACGATCGCCGCGAGCAGGATCGACCCGGTGACGGCGGGGATGCCGGTGACCCAGTGGAAGAGGGCGCCCGACGCCATGAGCTGCACGGCGGAGTAGAAGGAGCTGTAGAGGAAGGCCACGAGGACGACGAGCCAGCGCATCGCCTCGGTGCCGAAGTAGTACGAGTACATGTCGCCCGGCGTGATGAAGCCGTAGCGCTTGCCGAGGAGCCACTGGCGCTTGGCGAAGAAGGCGCCGGTGATCGGGATCGTCAGGACGTAGAACGAGGCGAACGCGTACGCGAGGCCGTCGCGCCAGATGAGCCCCGGATGCCCGATGAAGGTCCACCCGCTGAACGACGTCGCGGTCGCGGCGAGCAGGAAGATCCACATCGGGAGGGCGCGGCCGGCGATCATGTAGCCGCTGGCCGTCTTCGATCGGCGCGCCCCCTGGATGCCCCAGTAGATGCAGTAGGCCCAGTAGAGGATGACGGCCGTCCAGACCCAGGCTTCGTTGCTCATTCCCACCTCCGAAAGGTCAGGGAGAATGACGCCGGCGTAGCCGTGGACGACCGCCTGCGAGCGACGATGAACGATGACGAACGACCGGCGGGGTCCCGGTCCATGCCGTCAGGTCGCTCCGTCCCCGGGTAGCGTGCTCGTGTTGCGAGCGGCCTGGTCTTACACCTCCGCATGCTAGACCCGGCGGGGCCCGGCGCGCAATGCGCGGCGCGGCTCGCTCGGCAATGCTGGCAAGCGCTCGGGAGGGGTTCGTCTAGCCGACCTGTGCGGTGAGGAAGCGCTCGTCGAGGGCGCGCTGGAGCGAGGCGACGGTACGGAACGCCTCGGTGAGGGACGCCCGCTCGACGCGGTCGAGACGGCGCGGCGCGACCCGGTTGTCGGGCGGCCGGCCGGCGGCCACGGCGGCGAGCTGGTGGGCGAGGCGAACGCGCAGGATGACCCTGTAGGCCGCCTCGATGTCGGCCGCCTCGGCCGGGGTGATGGCGCCGCGCGCCGCCGCGCCGGCCAGTCGCTCGAGCGTGCCGGTTGCCGTGAGGCCCAGGGACAGCGC
>DATCKS010000380.1:0-6469 GCA_036562265.1 Thermodesulfobacteriota bacterium
CGGCGACGCCGTCGACCGGCGTCGCGTCACGCTCGCCGTCGTCCTCCTCTTCGCCTATACCGCGCTCCTCCCGGTCGTCGGCTTCGTGCTTGCCACGCCGATCTTCCTCGCGGCCTTCATGTGGGTCGGGCGCTACCGGAGGCGCGCGATGGTCGGGCTCTCGGCGGCCGCCGTCACGCTCGCGCTGCTCTCCCTGTTCGTGAAGGTCGTCTACATCCCGCTGCCGCGCGGCCAGGGGCCGTTCCTCGATGCCACCGTGTGGATCTACCACCGGCTGGGGCTCTTCTGATGGACGCGGACCTGCTCGCCGGGCTCGCCGCGGCGCTCGCACCGGTCAACCTCGGCCTGATCGTCCTCGGCCTCACGATCGGGGTCGTGGCCGGCGCGCTGCCCGGCGTGACGATGCTGAACGCCGTCGTCCTCGTCCTGCCCTTCACGTACCTGATGGGGATCGCCCCGTCGCTGCTCCTCCTGTCGTCCATCTACGCCGGCGGCGTCTTCGGCGGGTCGATCACCGGCATCCTCTTCAACATCCCGGGCGACCCGATGAGCGTGCCGACGACCTGGGAAGGGTACCCGCTGAACCGCCAGGGCCACGTGCGGCTCGCCCTCGGCATGGCGATCATGTCGTCGGCGCTCGGCGGGTTCGCGTCGGCGCTCCTCCTCGCGCTCGCGGCCCCGCCCTTCGCCAGGGTCGCGCTGTCGTTCTCGACCGCCGAGTACTTCGCCGTCGTGCTCTTCGGGATGGCGAGCGTCGTCGTGCTCGGCTCGCGCTCCATCGTCTCGGCGGCCATGGCGCTCTTCGCCGGGATCGTGCTCGGCTCGGTCGGCACCGACTCGCAGTACGGGGTCACGCGCCTCGACTTCGGCGTCACGATCCTGCGCGACGGCATCGACTTCGTCGTCGTGCTGATCGGCCTCTTCGCGGTCGGCGAGATCCTCGACCAGCTTGCCGCCGGCGGCGAGGCGCAGGCGCCGGTCGACGGGCGGGTCGAGGGACGCGCGGCGCTCCCGTCGCTCCGGCAGCTCTGGCCCTACCGGTGGTCGCTCCTGCGCGGGACGGCGGTCGGCACGACCATCGGCCTCATCCCCGGCGCCGGGGCGACCGTGTCCTCGTTCGTGTCGTACGGCGTCGAGCGGCAGTTCGCGCGCGAGCCCGCGCGGTTCGGCAAGGGGTCGCTCGAGGGGCTGACGGCGGCGGAGAGTTCGGTGAACGCCTCCACCGGCGGCGCGATGATCCCGCTCCTCACGCTCGGCATCCCGGGGAGCGGAGCCACGGCGGTCATGATGGGCGCGTTCCTGCTGCACGGGGTGCAGCCGGGACCGCTCCTCTTCCGGAACAACGCGCTCGACGTCTACACGATCTTCTCCGGGTTCCTGCTCGCCAACGTGCTCATGATCGGGGTCGGCCTCCTCGCGGCGCGCGTCTTCGCCTCGCTCATGCGGATCCCCTCGGGGGGCCTCGGCGCCCTCATCTGCGCGCTCTGCGTCGTCGGCGCCTTCGCCCTGCGCAACAACATGGCGGACGTCTGGCTCACGATGCTCTTCGGCGTGGCCGGCTTCGTCATGCGGCGCCACGACCTCCCGGTGCCGCCGCTGGTCCTCGGTCTCATCCTGGGGCCGCTCGGCGAGCAATACTTCCTGACGACCATGGTGAGTCACGCCAACGACCCGACGGTGTTCGTCAGGCGGCCCGTGAGCGCCGTGCTCGTCGCGCTGTCCGTCGCGCTCCTGGTCTGGCCGCTGCTCGAGCGGCGCCTCGCCGGCCGGCGTTCGGCGTCGTGACCGTGGAGCCTGTGCTCCTCGCGGCCGTCGCCCTCGTCGGCTTCGCCGTGGGGTTCGTCAAGTCGGCGGTCGGCCTGGGCGGCGGCGCCGTCTCCGTGCCGCTCCTCGCGGCGGTCCTCGATCCGCGCGTGGCCCTCGGCATCACGGCGCCGATCATGCTCGTCACCGACCTGACGACGCTCCGGGCCCACTGGCGCCGGTGGCACTGGCCCACGGTGCGCGTCCTCGTCCCCGCCGCCCTGATCGGCGTCGGCATGGGGGCGCTCTTCGTCGCCACGGCCTCGGCGCCGGGGCTGCGGCGCGCGATGGGCGTCGTGGCGCTCGCCTTCGCGGCCGTGCAGGCACGGCGCTTGCTCGGCACCCCGGGCGGGGCGGCCGTGAACCGGGTCGCGCGGAAGGGGACCTCCCGCGTCCTCGCGTCGGCCCTGGGCATCGGCGGGGGCGTGGTGAGCATCCTGGCCCACTCCGGAGGGCTCGTCTTCGCCTTCTACCTGTTGCCACGCCTGTCGCGGGCCGCCTTCGTGGCGTCGCTGGCGATGCTGCTCCTGGTCCTGGACCTGGCGAAGATCCCGCTCCTCGTCTCGGCCGGCGCGCTCACGCTGCGCGACCTCGCCCTCGGGCTCGCGGCGACGCCGGTCATGATGGCCGGCAGCCGCCTCGGCGAGCGGGTAAACGGCCGCCTGTCGGAGCGCACGTTCCTGTCCCTGGTGACCACGGTCGTGTTTGCCACGGGGCTCTGGCTGCTTGTACGATGAACGGCGGGCCGTCGTTCCGGTCGGTCCCCGGAGACCGTCGCTCCATATGACGACCACGCGGCGTTCGAGGCGCGTCGAACCGCTGCTCACCGCCCTGACGATCGCCGCGATCCTCGTGGCGTGGTACGTCGTGGCCGAGTGGCGACTCCTGCCGGAGCTGTTCGTCCCGCACCCGGAGTCGGTCTGGCTCGCCTTCCAGGAGACGCTGACCGACGGGTACCGGGGGCCGACGCTCCTCGCTCACCTGACCGACAGCCTCTACCGGGTGCTCGTCGGCTTCGGCCTGGCCGTGGTCACCGCCGTGCCGCTCGGCCTCGCCATCGGCTACTCCACGAAGGTCCAGGCGATCTTCGACCCGATCATCGAGTTCTACCGGCCGCTGCCGCCGCTCGCGTACTACACGCTGCTCGTCATCTGGCTCGGCATCGAGAACCCCTCGAAGATCGCGCTCCTCTACCTGGCCGCGTTCCCCCCGCTCTCGGTGAGCGCCATGGCGGGGGTGCGGGGGGTCTCGGAGGAGCGGATCCAGGGGGCCCGCTCCCTCGGCGCGTCGCGCTGGCAGGTGTTCCGGTACGTGCTCCTGCCGTCGTGCCTGCCGGACATCTTCACCGGCATGCGGGTCTCGATCGGGTTCACCTATACGACGCTCGTCGCCGCCGAGATGGTGGCGGCCACGTCGGGGGTCGGCTGGATGGTCCTCGACGCGTCGAAGTTCCTCCGGTCGGACATCATCTTCATGGGCATCATCGTGATGGGACTCACCGGCGTGGCGCTCGACCGGGTCATCCGCGTGGCCGAGCGGCGGCTCGTGCCGTGGAAAGGGAAGGCGTGACGGCGCGGCGGACGGGCCGCCGCCCCCACGCGAGAGGGGAGGTACACCCCATGCAACACTGGCGCTGGTTGGTCGGCATCGCCCTCGCGATCCTCGTTGCCGCCGGGGTCTCGTCGCCGCTCTTCGCCCAGGCGAAGCCGGAGAAGATCACGATCGCCTACCAGATCATTCCGAACGGGGAGATCATCGCCAAGGCCCTCGGCATGCACGAGAAGGCGCTCGGCGTCGAGATCGAGTGGCGGCAGTTCGACTCCGGCCGCGACGTGAACACCGCCATGGCGTCGGGCAGCGTCGACATCGGTCTCACCGGCTCGAGCCCGGCCGCCATCGGCATCTCGAGCGGCATCCCGTACGAGGTGATCTGGCTCTACGACGTCATCGGCGACAACGAGGCGCTCGTCGTCCGAAAGGGCAAGGGGGTCGAGAAGGTCGCCGACCTCGCCGGCAAGAAGGTGGCGGCCCCCTTCGGCTCCACCACGCACTACCACCTCCTCGTCGCCTTCAAGGAGTTCGGCCTCGACCCCAAGAAGGCGACCGTGCTCGACATGCAGCCGCCCGACATGCTGGCCGCCTGGACGCGCGGCGACATCGACGCCGGCTTCGTCTGGGAGCCGACGCTGATCCGGATGCTCGAGTCGGGCGGCGAGGTCCTCGTCTCCTCGCGCGCCCTCGCGGAGAAGGGCTACCTCACGGCCGACGTCGCGGTCGTTCGGAAGGACTTCGCCCGGAAGTACCCCGAGGTCGTCGCCACGTACGTGAAGACCCTCTCGGACGCGGTCAAGCTCTTCCGCGAGAAGCCTCAGGAAGCGGCCAGGGCCGTGGCGAAGGAATTCGGCATCCCCGAGGCCGAGGCGCTGCGCCAGATGAAGACCATGACGTTCCTCACCGCCGAGGAGCACGTGACGCCGGAGTACCTCGGGGGCGGGGTCGCCAGGGCCCTCAAGGACGCGGCCGACTTCCTGGTGAGCCAGAGGACCATCCGATCGGCGCCCGACCTGGCCACCTTCCAGAAGGCGGTGGTCTCGAGGTACGCCGAGATGGCGGTCGATCGGTAGGGAGTCCCGGGGTGGCGGACCGGCCCATTCTCGAGGTCGACGACGTCTCGGTCGTCTTCGAGACGAAGGACGGTCCGGTCACGGCCGTCGCCGGGGCGAGCCTCGCCATGCGGGAGGGGGACTTCGTCTGCGTCGTCGGCCCCTCCGGCTGCGGGAAGACCACGCTCCTCAGACTGATCGCCGGCTTCCTGCCCCCGACCTCGGGGCGGGTCCTCATGGACGGCGTGCCCATCACCGAGCCGGACCACGAGCGCGGGGTGGTCTTCCAGCACCCCGCGCTCTACCCCTGGCTGTCGGTCAGGGACAACGTGGAGTTCGGCCCCAAGATGCGCGGGGTGCCGGCGGCCGAGCGGCGCCGGATCGCGGCCGAGTACCTGGAAATGGTCCGGCTCGCCGACTTCGCGGACAAGCCGCCGTATACGCTCTCGGGCGGCATGCAGCAGCGGGTCGCCATCGCCCGCGTCCTCGCGAACGACTCGCGGATCCTCCTCATGGACGAGCCGTTCGGCGCCCTCGACGCGCTCACCCGCGAGCACCTGCAGGACGAGCTGCTCAAGATCTGGAAGGCGACGAGGAAGACCGTCTTCCTCATCACCCACAGCGTCGAGGAGGCGGTCTACCTCGCCACGACGATCATCGTCATGTCGCCCAGACCGGGCCGGATCATCGCCCGCATCGAGGCCCCCTTCAGCCGGCAGGTCGGCCGGGCCGACAGCCGGTCGGTGAAGGCCTTGCCGGAGTTCGTGGCCATGCGGGAGCGGGTGCTGCGCCTGATCTGGGGCGAGGAGGCGGCATGAGCCGCCCTGCGGATGCACGGGAGGGATCACCATGAGCGACGACCTCTGCTTCACCCCGGCCACGCGCCTGGCCGAGGAGATCCGGGCGCGGCGGCTCTCGCCCGTGGACGTGGTGGACGCGGTGCTGCGCCGGATCGAACGGCTCGAGCCGTCGCTGAACGCGTTCGTCACGGTCACGCGCGAGGAGGCCCGGCAGGCCGCGATCGAGGCCGACGCCGCCGTCCGGCGCGGGGATCGGCTCGGGCCGCTCCACGGCGTCCCCTTCTCGGTCAAGGACCTCGTGACGACCGCCGGCGTGCGCACGACCTTCGGTTCCCGGCTCTACGAAGGCTTCGTCCCCACGGAGGACGGCGTGGCCGTGCGGCGCCTCAAGGCCGCGGGGGCGATTCTCCTCGGCAAGACGACGACGCCCGAGTTCGGGCACAAGGCGGTCACCGACGCGCCGCTCTTCGGGATCACGCGCAACCCCTGGGACCGGTCGCGCACCCCCGGCGGGTCGAGCGGCGGGGCCGCCGCCGCCGTGGCGGCCGGCATGGGGCCGCTCGGCGTCGGGACCGACGGCGGCGGCTCCATCCGGATCCCGGCCGCCTGCTGCGGCATCGTGGGCCTCAAGCCGACGCTCGGCACGGTGCCGCACGGTCAGCCGCCCGACCTCTTCGGGACCGTGTCGTACGTCGGACCGATGACGCGGACCGTCGCCGATGCGGCGCTCATGCTCGCCGTCATGGCCGGACCGGACGAGGCCGACCCGCACTCGCTCGGGCGGACGCCGGATGACTACGTGGGAGCCGCGACGGCCGGTCGCCTCGAGGGGCTCCGCATCGCGTGGATGCCCACGGTCGGCAACCGGGCGGTGGACCGGGAGGTGAAGGCGCTCTGCGAAGAGGCCGTGCGGCGACTCGAGCGAGCAGGGGCGCACGTGGAGACGACCGAGGTGGACCTGACCCGGTGCGAGGCGATCTTCCTCACCCTCTCGCGCGCGACGAACTTCAGCCGATTCGGCGATCGGCTGCCCGAGTGGCGCGATCGTCTCGACGCGTCGCTCGTCGACTCGATCGAGAAGGGGCGGGACCTCACGGCGGCCGACCTCGCGCGCGCCCTCTTCGCACGGTCCGACGTCTACCGGCAGGTCCAGGGGCTCTTCCGGCGCTACGACCTCCTGGCGACGCCGACCCTGAGCGCCCCTCCGCCGCCGGCCGGGCGCTCGGCGCTCGAGCCGATCGAGGTCGAGGGGAAGCCGGCCGG
>DATCKS010000397.1:0-5292 GCA_036562265.1 Thermodesulfobacteriota bacterium
GGCGTGGTCTGCCGCGGTCGCGGCATGGCCGCTCGTCTACCTCGCCGTCGCCGTCGCGGCGCTCCGCGTGTCGCCGGCCGCCGCCCTCCTCGTGGCCCTCGCCGCGGTCACGGGGGAGGTCGTCCTCGCCCGGCCGTTCACTCCCGTCGCCCTCGGCCGGGCCGCGCTCGACGTCCTCGTCGGCGTCGCCTTCGCGATCGGCCTTCCGGCGCTGGTCCGCCGCGACGCGCGCCCCGCGGCGCCGTCGCCGGCGCCGGCCGACCTCCCGGCGGCCGACGCGCCGGCGGACGACCACGAGGCGGAGGCCGACCTGGCGCTCCGGCGGATCCTCACCGAGGTGCTCGCCGCCCAGGGGGCCGATGGCGCCGTCTTCCTCGCCGAGGACCCCGACAGCAGCCGCATCGTGGTGCGATGCGCGGTGCCCGACGGGGCGCCGGTCGACCTCGCCGGCCGTTACGACCGCGACGAGGAGGCCATCTTCCGCTGGCTCTGGGAGCGCCGCCGTCTGCTCAGCATTCCGGAGATCGTGCCGGGGTTCCGGCGCGTGCCGTTCCTCCTGCCCGGCGCGCCGGTGCAGGCGTTCCTCGGCGTCCCGGTCCTGCGGGGCGCCGACGTGCTCGGCGCGCTCTGCGTCTACTCGCGCACGCCCGGGGCCTTCGGTCACGAGCAGGAACGGCTGCTCGCCTTCGCCGCGCGGGAGATCGCGGAGTCGGTCGGCCAGGCGCGTCGGCTGGTCGTCACCTCCCGCCAGGCTCGCGACTTCGAGCGGCTCTTCCTCGCCATGCAGCGTCTCACCGCCACGCTCGACCTCGGGCCGCTCCTCGAGCAGATCCTCGAGGCGGCCGAGACGATCGCGCCGTACGACCACGCCGTCGTGCTCCTCGCCGAGGAGGCCGGCGCGTCGGTCCGCGTGGCCGCGGCCGGCCCGGCCGGCGCCGGGCGCCGCGCCGGCGATGCGGGGCGAGCGGCGAAGGTGGCGGGGACCCGCCTCGAGGCCGTGCTGGCCGAGCGGATGACGATCGTGCTCGGCCGCACGGGCGAGCGCCGCAGGGGGGTGCCGCTCCTGCCGCGGGGCCTCGGCGTGAAGCCGCTCGAGTCGATGGCGCTGGTCCCGCTCGTCGACGCCAAGCGGCCGCTCGGCGTCCTCGTCCTCGCCGCCGACCGGCCGGGCGCCTTTCCGCCCGACGTCGTGCGGCTCCTCGAGATCCTCGCCAACCAGGCGGCGGTCGTCATCGCCCACGCGCACGCCTACCGGCACCGTGACGAGCTGGCCCATACCGATCCGCTCACCGGCCTCGTCAACCGGCGGCGGTTCGACGAGCGGCTCGCGGAGGAGTTCGCGCGCGCACGCCGCGAGCCTTCGGCGTTCTCGCTCGTCCTGGCCGACCTCGACCACTTCAAGCGGATCAACGACACGTACGGCCATCCGGCCGGCGACGAGGTCCTGCGCCAGATCGCCCGGCGCATCGAGGCGCGGGCGCGGGCGAGCGACGCGGTGGGCCGCCTCGGCGGCGAGGAGTTCGGGCTCCTGCTCGTGCGCGCCGGCCGCGCCGGCGCGCTCGCCGTGGCGGAGCGAATCCGGCAGGACGTGCGCGCCGCGCCGGTCGAGCTGCCGGGCGGGATCGCCCTTACCCTCACGGTCTCGCTCGGCGTGGCCACCTTCCCCGACGACGCCGGCAACGCCGCCGACCTCTTCGCCCGCGCGGACGAGGCGCTCTACGAGGCCAAGCGCGGCGGCCGCGACCGGGTCTGCGCCGCCTCGGGCGCGACCGCCCCGGCGCACCGAGGCGCCCCGCTCCAGGAAGCCGACGCGGCCCGCCTGCCCGGCTGAAAAGCCGTTGACATAGCCAAGCGCTTGCTGGTAGCGTTCGTGATTGGCGTCACGGGCAATCGGACACGCCCGCGCCGATCGAGAACACGCAGCACGAGAAGGGGGCCAGCGCAGCGATGTCGAGGCTCACGGGACGCGTCAAGTGGTTCAACGACGCCAAGGGGTACGGCTTCATCGCCCGGGAGAACGGTGAGGACGTCTTCGTCCACTACACCGCGATCCAGGAGGAGGGCTTCAAGACCCTCAGCGAGGGACAGACCGTCGAGTTCGAGATCGTGCAGGGGACCAAGGGCCCCCAGGCTGCCAACGTCGTCAAGTTCTGACCTCCCGTCTCGGGCGGCCCGGTCAGGCCGACCCGGAGCCTTGCGCCCCGTGCCGCGGCCGTGCCTTCCGCCGCGCGCGGGGCGCACAACGGTCCGCCGCTCCTCCACGCCGCCCGCGTGCGGCTCCCCGGTCGCCTCGACGGGGACGCTCTGCTAGATTGACCCCGTGCGCGACCAGATCGAACGCCTCGTCGAAACCGCCATCGAACGCTGCCGGGCGGACGGCCGCCTGCCGTCCGGCAAAGGCCCGTTGCCCGCGGTCACCGTGGAGGTGCCGCGCCAGCGGAGCAACGGCGACTTCGCCACGAACGTCGCCATGCTCCTCGCCGGCTACCTCAAGCAATCGCTGCCGCCCGGCTCGAAGCCGCCGGCGCCGCGCGCCATCGCCGAGATGCTGGCCCGCGAGATCCCGGTGGGCGGCCTCGTGGCTCGCGTGGAGGTGGCCGGTCCCGGCTTCCTGAACTTTTTCGTCTCGGACGACGCCTGGCGCGAGGTCTTCCGGCGGGTCCTGCGGGAAGGGCCGCGGTACGGCGAGGCGCGCATCGGCCGCGGCATGCGGGTGCAGGTCGAGTTCGTGAGCGCGAACCCGACCGGCCCGTTGCACGTCGGCGCGGCCCGCAACGCCGCCGTGGGGGACGCCCTGGCCTCGCTCCTCGCCTTCGCCGGCTACGACGTCGCCCGCGAGTACTACATCAACGACTACGGCAACCAGATGGAGCTGCTCGGCCGCTCGGTGTTCGTCCGCTACGCGGAGCGCTTCGGGCGCGAGTTGCCGTTTCCCGAGGAGGGGTACCACGGCGAGTACATCCGGGACCTGGCCGCCGACATCGCGCGGACCGACGGCGACCGGCACCTGTCGCGGCCCGAGGCGGAGGTCGTGGCCGAGTTCACCGAGCGGGCGATGACCCGGCTCCTCGCCGGCATCAAGGAGGACCTCGAGGCCTTCGGCGTCCGCTTCGACGTCTGGTTCAGCGAGCGGAGTCTCTACCAGCCCGACGGCGGGGCGAGCCGCGTCGACCGGGCGATCGCGGCACTGCGCGCGGCCGGCCACCTCTACGAGCAGGACGGGGCGCTCTTCTTCCGGTCGACCGCGTTCGGCGACGACAAGGATCGGGTCGTCATCCGCTCCGACGGCCGGCCGACCTACTTCGCCTCGGACATCGCCTACACCAAGGACAAGTACGACCGCGGCTTCGAGCGTCTGCTCTACGTCTGGGGAGCCGACCACCACGGCTACGTGGCGCGCATGAAGGCGGTCGCCCAGGCGCTCGGCCGTTCACCCGACTCCTATCGCGTGACGATCATCCAGCTCGTCCGGCTCATGCGCGGCGGGACCGAGGTGAAGATGTCGAAGCGGGCGGGGGAGTACACGACGCTGCGCGAGCTGCTCGACGAGGTCGGGCGCGACGCCGCGCGCTTCTTCCTCCTCATGCGCCGCGCCGACGCGCCGCTCGACTTCGACCTCGAGCTGGCCAAGGCGCAGAGCACGGAGAACCCGGTCTACTACGTCCAGTACGCCCACGCGCGGATCGCGAGCGTCCTCAGGCAGGCGGCGGAGCGCGGCGTGCCGCTTCCCGACCCCGAGCGGACCGATCTCGGGGTGCTGCGCGAGGCCGACGAGCTCGAGCTGGCACGGCTCCTCGCCGCCTTCCCCCAGCTCGTCGAGAGCTCGGCGCGCAGCGAGGAGCCGCACCACCTGACGTTCTACCTGCAGGACCTCGCGGGGCGATTCCACGGCTACTACAACCGCAGCCGGATCCTCGACGACGACCCGGCGGTGGCCGCCGCCCGCCTCGTGCTCGTCCAGGCGGTCCAGGTCGTCCTCCGCACGGCGCTCGGCCTGCTCGGGGTGCGAGCCCCGGAGCGGATGACGCGGGAGCCGGAGGCGGCCGCGACGCCGGCATGACACCGCGGGCACGCCTCGCCGCCGTCCTCGCCGCCGTCCCGCTCCTGCTCGGCGCCGAGTGGCGCGACGGAACGCTCGACCTCACCGTGCCGCAGCCCTTCCCGATCGAGGGGGATGTTCCGGTCCTGCCGCCGCCGGTCGCCCCGCCCCCGGAGCCGAGTCCCGAGGCGGCGACAGCCCCCCCGTCGGCGCTGCCGGGCCAACCGTCGGCGTCGCCGGCGGCGTCGCTGCCGGCCGCATCGCCCGTTCCGTCACCGGCACCGGAGGCGCCGGTGGCAGCCGCGCCGGGCGTGCCGCCCGGGCCGGGAGGTCCGGTCACGTTCACCGTTCAGGTCGGCGCCTTCCGGAGCGCCGAGCAAGCGCGTGCGCTGGCCGCACGGCTCCTCCAGCGGGGCTACGAGGCGTACGTCGTGACCGTCGACCTCGGCGCGCAGGGCGGGCAGGGGATCTGGCACCGGGTACGCATCGGTCGCTTCGCCGAACGGCAGCCGGCCGTCGAGCTGGCGACCCGTGTCGCGGCCACGGAGCGAGTGCCGGCCCAGGTGCTCCGCGAGGCCGCGCCGGCCCCGTGAGGTTGACACCGGGGGGTCCAGGCGCTACAGTCATGGCACGTGACGCGGGGTGGAGCAGTCCGGTAGCTCGTCGGGCTCATAACCCGAAGGTCGCAGGTTCAAATCCTGCCCCCGCTACCAGTTGGTGAACGCCGCCGGGCCGATGGCCCGGCGGCGTTTTTTCGTTTCGGCCGGCCGCACGCGACGCGCCCGGCCGAGGGCGCTACACGACGGCGGGAGCGCGGCCGTGCGGCCGTCGGGACATCCGTGAGCGATACGCCGCGTGGCGTGGCGTCAGCGGGCCGGCGCGAGGAAGCGCTCCAGGGTCCCGGCGATCCGCCTCGTCGTCCTGCCGGTCGAGCGTCGCGGCGGCCCGGTACTCCTCGCAGATGGCGTGGGCGTGCGCCGGATCGCCGAGCGGCCGGACGTAGGCGTCCCGCGCGTCGGGATCGAACGCCTGGGAAGGAGAGCCCCAGCCGCCGAGGGCGGCGTCGACGACCGCGTCGGGGGCCGCGGCGAGGAGCCGCTCCGTCCATAGCCCGGAAGGTCGGCGCAGACGACCGCGAACCGGCGCGCGAGGAGGGGCGCAACGCCCCTCCACATCAGGTGCGTCTGCGGGAAGCCGTGCAGGAGCAGGACCGGTGGACCTGCGCCGCCCCGGCGCACGAAGATGCGGCTCTC
>DATCKS010000402.1:0-9843 GCA_036562265.1 Thermodesulfobacteriota bacterium
GTCTCGGGGTCGCGCAGCAGGTAGACCTTGTTGTCGTAGGGGCCGACGGTGATCGTGCGGACTTCCGGGGCGCGTGCGGTCATGGCGTCGAAGGCTCCCTCATGCCAGGGTGACCGCCGGCCGCGGCCCCTTGCGCAGGCCGTCGATGCCGAGGCGGCGGCCCGCCTGGCCGAAGAGGACGGCGACGAGGCACGTGACGAGGAGGAAATGGAACCCCTGCTGGCAGAAGCCGAGGTGGATCGTCACGAGCGCGTAGTTGAGCGTGAGGAACAGGCCGATGGCGGCCGACGCGGGCGTGAAGAGCCCGAGCAGCAGGCCGAGGCCCACCGCCGTCTCGCCGATCGCCTGGAGGTGCGCGACCGTCGCGGCGTTGGGCAGGACGACCGAGTGGAGGAACCCGCGGTACCAGCCCACGATCTCCGGCGTGGTGATCCACTCCGCCACCCGCGTCGACAGGACGGCCTGGAACCGCTCGCTCGCGCCCGGCAGCGGCACGTAGCCGAAGGCCCAGACGACGTCGAGCTTCTCGAACGCCGCCTTGAGGAACCAGAGGCCGAGCGCGATGCGGACGACCGCGAGCCAGGGATCGGGAGTACCACGGTCCGACGCCATCGCCAGTCTCCTTTTTGCGGCCGAGAATATCATGCGCAAAGGAGGCTCGCCAGCCGCGCGGGACGGCCGGGTGACGATCGTCACAGCCCTCAGCCGTGCCTCGCCAGGGCCTCCCTATAGACCTCGAGCGTCCGTGCGGCCTCGTCCCGGGCCCGGTGACGCGCGTGGGCGCGCGCTCTGGCGGCCCGGCCGAGCCGTGCCCGCAGGGCGGGGTCCTCCGCGAGTCGCGCCGCCTGCCGGGCGAGGTCGGCCGCGCCCCCGTCGGACCCCGACACGTCGAAGAGCAGCCCCGAGACCTCCGGCTCGACGATCTCGCGGTGCGCCGGGATGTCCGACACGAGGAGCGCGCGCCCCATGGCCATCGCCTCGAGGACCGCGTTGGACATCCCCTCGGCGATCGACGTGTTCATCACCACGTCGGCCGTCGCGAGGAGGGCGGGCATCTCGGCGTGCGGCACCTCGCCGAGGAGCGTGACCCACGGCCGCGAGGCGGCCGCCTGGGCGAGTCGGCGGCCCACCTCGGGCTCGATCACCGGGCCGGCGACCATGAGCCTGAGGTCCGGTCGCGAGGCGGCCAGAGGATCGAGCCCCAGGACCACCACGTGCGGCGCCTTGATGGACCTGAGGTTCGCCGGCAGGAGGAAGCGAAGCGTCCCCGGCGACTCGAGCCTCCGCTCTCCCTCGGCGAAGAACGCGTCGGCCACGCCGTGCGCCACGACGTGCGCGCGTGACGCGAGCGACGGCCTCGCGGCGAGGATCGGCTCGAGCATGAACCGGGCGAAGGCGACGATCGCGTCGGCGGCGTCGAGGGCGTCGAGCATTACCTCGCGCCGCGATCGATCGTGGAGGTCGACTGAGACGTCGGTCCCCCGAAGGCCGATCACGAGCGCCGCGCCGAGGGCGCGGGCGAGCGCGACGCCGGCCGGACCGGACCGGTAGCCGTGAAGGGCGTGGATCACCTCGGGCCGGAACCGGCCGAGTTCCGGTCCGAGGCGGCGGACGGCCTGGTCGCACCCCTCGGGACCGAAGGGAACGCCGGCCGCCTCGAGGCTCGCCGTCGCCACCTCGGCGCCGGCCGCCTCGAGGTGGCGCGCGAGCCGCAGCGCGGCCGTGGAGTTGCCGCGGTTGGCCGACGGCCGGTAGGGCAAGAGGAGGGCGACGCGCATCAGCCTCGCCCGGCCCGTCGCGCCACCGACGCCGCGGCCGCGACGAAGGCGTCGGCGATCGGCTCGTCGTGCTCGCCGGCGAGCCCCGTGCAGGCGTTCACCTCGAGCACGACCGGCCCGTCCGCGGTGCGGGCGAGGTCGACGCTCCCCGCGTCGATGCCGAAGCCGGCGAGCGCCGTCAGCGCGATCTCGCGCTCCTCGGCCGTGAGGCGCGCGGTCGCCTCGCGCCCTCCGAGACGCGCGTTCGTGCGGAACTCCCCAAGGGCCACCGTCTTCTGCCCGTGGAGCACCACGCGCCCCTCGGCCGCGACCACGTGCACCGAGACGTCGTGAGGGACGTACGCCTGGACGAGGTAGGTCGCGTTGGGCGCCGCCTGCGCCGCGAGGTCGAGCCACGAGCGGAGCGCCGCCCGCGACTCGGCCAGCGCCACGCCGTGACCGCCCCACCCCACCGGCGTCTTCACCACGACCGGGTAGCCTCCGACCGCCTCGACGACGGCGTCGAGCCCCTCCCGGGTCTCGCGAGACCCCGGCGCCGCGACCACGGCCGACCGGGGCGCCGGCAGGCCGAGCGCGACGAGGCGCCGCGCCGTCTCGACCTTGTCCTCGGCCGCGAGGATGGCGTCGGGACCGGGCATGGTCGGCACCCCCATGGCGGCGAGCCAGCGCACCGTGTCGAGGACGAGCGCCAGGTCGCGCGCGTCGCGCGCGTCGAACCGCGGCAGGACGCAGTCGGCCGCGGCGAGGTCGAGGTCGCGGCCGTCGGCCGTGCGACCGCGAGCCGTGAGGCCCTCGGGACCGGCGGCGAGGCGCACGCTCCCCCACGGCACGAGGTCGAGCGTGTGTCCCGCGTCCGCGGCGGCCCGCGCCAGGCGCCGGTTCGACACCGCGTCGTAGACGTTGCCGTACGGGCTGTAGTCGAGCAGGACGAGACGCATCGGCTCCTCTCACTCGAGATCGGTGAAGGGAACGAGGCGCACCCCCGCGGCGGCGCACGCGGCCGGCAGGCGCGGGTCGAGCAGCGCCTCGAGCTCGGTCGCTCGCTGGGCGAGGTAGAAGAGGCCGGGCATCGGCCCCATCGGCTCGCCCGGGTGGCACATGAGTTCGGTCGTGCCGGGGCCCACGTCCGCCACGGCGGCGAGGAGCCGGTCGGCCGTCCAGTAGGGCTCGGGCGACACGTCTCCCACGAAGGCGTCCGGCGTGCGGAGACCGCGCGCCCGTAGCCAGGCCCGCACCGCCGCGTCCTGGGCGCGCACCGGCACGCCGAGACGGCTGGCGAGGTCCGCCACGGCGGCCCGCACCGGCTCGAAGTCGCGGTGCGTGTGCTTGTGGCTGTCGAGGTGCGTCGGGGGGCGCCCGACGAGCGCCTCGAACCGCGCGGCCTGATCGCGCACCTCGGCCGCCACCGCCTGCGCGTCGCGCGGGTCCACGCGGCGGCCGGTGACGAGGTCGACGTGCAGGCCCACGGAGACCCCGAGGGCGGCCAGCCGCCGGGCGGTGTGCGCCCCGCCCTCGGATCCCGGCATCGTCACCATGAGGGTCGCGCTCGTCACGCGCCCCGCCAGCGCGGCGCGGAGGATCCCGCGGTCCACCTCCGGCGCGAGGCCGAGGTCGTCGGCGTTGACGATCAGCGCCTTCACGGCCGCCGCTCGAGCCTGAGCACGCGGGCGACGAAGTAGAGCCCGCAGGCGTCGCGGTGGAACTCCGCCGCCCCCTCCCGGCGGAGCCGTTCGAGGTGCGCCATCCCGCCCGGCGCGTAGCCGTCGAACTCCCGCTCGGTGAAGTACCGCTTGCGCGAGGCGAGCGTCTCGATCGAGAACCCGGCGGCCTGCGCCGTGGCGCGGACCCGCGGGAGGTTGGCGATCGAGTGGTGGTAGAGGAGCAGGACGCCGCGCGGCCCGAGCCGGTGCGACGCCTGCTCGATCACGCGCCGAACGAGGTCGGTGCCGTCCTCGCCGCCGTAGTACCGCACGGAGAAGGCGACCGGCGCCGGCTTGTGCGGCAGGAGCGCCACGACGAGGTCGAGGCGCTCGGCCGCCGGGAGCGGGTCGAGGAGGTCGCCTTCGAGAACGGTCACCGGCAGCGGACCGTTCGCCTCCACGGTCGCGCGCGCGAACGCGAGCGCCGTGGCGTCCACGTCGGTGGCGAAGACGCGGCCGGCTCCGAGGCGGGCCGCCAGCACCGACAGCGCCGCCGTGCCGCAGCCCGGCTCGGCCACCACCGCGCCCGGCGGGACGGCGAGGTGCGCCGCGAGGAAGCGACTCGCATGATCGGTGAAGTAGCCGGGCCGGCCTCGCTCCCGCACCACCAGGCCGGCTGCGGCGCCGCCGGCGCCCGGGAACCGGGTGAGCCGCCAGCCGTCGGGCCACTCTCCGCCCGCCGGAGGCGCACCCGGTCCGCCGAGCCCGGGTAGCGGTATGGGACGCACGGCTAGTCCGGGACCTCGAGACGCCGGAACGACTCGGCGAGCGGAAGCCCCTTCGGCGCGCCGACGCGGCGGGCCCAGTCGGCCACGTACTCGGCGATCGCCTCGGGGTCCTTGATCTGGCTCGCGTGGGCTCTGAGCGCGGCCACCTTCCGATCGAAGGTGGACGAGATGTCGATCCAGACGTCCGGCTGCTGGGGGCTGATGAAGTAGACGACCTTCACCTTGTGCGGCTCGAGCCCCTCGAGCAGGAGCTCGGGGAAGAAGTTCCGGTTGCCGGTCGCCGGGTAGAGGGCATCGTAGGCCGCCATGGCGACCGCCCGGTGATCCGGGTGGTACCGGTAGAAGTTGTCGAACGCGAGGTTCGCGGGATCGAAGGTGAGCACCGTGTCGGGCCGCACGGCGCGCAGGACCCGCACGATCTCGCGCCGCAAGGCGGGCGTGTTCTCCACCTCGCCGTCCGGGAAGCGGAGGAAGTACGGGGGCCTGGCGCCGATCTCGCGCGCGGCCGCCCGCTGCTCGCGCTCGCGGATCTCCTGCTTCTCCTCGAGTGGGCGGTCGTCCTCGAAGCCCTTGTCGCCGCTCGTGACGAGGAGTTGCGTCACCTCCGCGCCCTGCCTGGCCCAGAGCGCCAGGGTGCCGGCGCAGCCGAAGTCGAGGTCGTCGGGATGGGCCGCGATGGCCACGACACGGCGCGGAATCGGGTAGTCGTTCACGAGAACCCCCAGGAAGTCCGGTCAAACGGGGTCAGGGTAACGACACCCGGAGACCTCGACAAGGGCGCGCGCCACCGTTGCCGCCCTCGCGGGGTCAGGCCTTTCCATTTTCCAGGGGGTCAGGCCTTTCCATTTTCCGGACGGGGGAGGGCTGGCGGCTCGCCGCCCTCGCCACGGCCCGGAGCCGATCCGCCCCCCGCCTCACCCCACGGTGAACCGCGTCAGTGCGGGACGGACGGCAGGCTCGCGGCCGGCTTCCCCCTGAGCTTCCGCCACCAGGGGCCGATCACCGGCATCGCGAAGAGGAACAGCGCGAACCACATGATCGCCCCGGAGATGGGACGCGTGAAGAAGATCGCGAGCGAGCCGCCCGACATGATGAGGCTCTGGCGCAGGGCGGCCTCGGCCATGTCCCCGAGGACGAGGGCGAGGACGAGCGGCGCGAGCGGGTAGTCGAGCTTCTTGAACACGTAGCCCACGACGCCGAAGCCGAGCATGAACCAGATGTCGATCATGCTGTTGTGGACGGAGTAGGCCCCGATCGCGCAGATCGACACGATGAGCGGCGTGAGGATGGCGAAGGGGATCATCAGGATCGAGGCGAAGAAGGGGACGAAGGCGAGCACCATGAGGACGCCGATGACGTTCCCGGTGTACATGCTCGCGATGAGGCCCCAGACGAACTGCGGCTGGTCGACGAAGAGCATCGGCCCGGGCTGCAGGCCCCAGATGATGAGGCCGCCGAGCATGACCGCCGCGGTCGGCGAGCCCGGGATGCCGAGCGTGATCATCGGCAGGAGCGCCGCCGTGCCGGCCGCGTGGGCCGCCGTCTCGGGGGCGATCACCCCCTCGATCTCCCCCTTGCCGAAGCGCTCCGGATGCTTCGAGAAGCGCTTGGCGAAGGCGTAGCTCATGAAGGACGCCGGCGTGGCGCCGCCCGGCTTGAAGCCCATCCAGAAGCCGATGAAGGCCCCCCGCGCGAACGTGCGGGCGTAGCGGGGGAAGGTCTTCCAGGTCTGCCAGACGACGGTCGGGCTGATCTTCGCGATCGTGCCGCGGAAGGAGAGCCCCTCCTCCATCGTGAGGAGGATCTCGCCGATGCCGAAGAGGCCGATCACCGCCACGATGAAGTCGAACCCCTTCATGAGGTCGGTGAAGCCGAAGGTGAGCCTGAGCCGTCCGGTCACCATGTCGAGGCCGACCGAGCCGAGGATGAAGCCGATCATGATGGCCACGAGGGTCTTGAGGGGGCTGCCGCCGCCGAGTCCCACGAAGGCCGAGAACGTCAGGAACTGGATGGCGAAGAACTCGGCCGGCCCGAACTTGAGGGCCAGATCGGCGAGGAGCGGGGCGAAGAACGTGATGACGACGACCGCCGCGAAGGCGCCGATGAACGACGAGGAGAAGGCGGCGGTGAGCGCCTGGCCCCCCTGCCCGTTGCGGGCCATCGGGTGGCCGTCGAAGGTCGTGGCGACCGACCAGGGCTCGCCCGGGATGTTGAAGAGGATCGACGTGATGGCGCCGCCGAAGAGGGCGCCCCAGTAGAGACAGGACAGGAGGATGATGGCCGAGGTCGGCTCCATCGAGAACGTGAGCGGCAGGAGGATCGCCACGCCGTTGGCGCCGCCGAGGCCGGGCAGCACGCCCACGATGACGCCGAGGAGGATCCCGGCGGCGGCGATGAGCAGGTTGAAGGGATGGAGCGCGACCTCGAAGCCGAGCAGCAGGTTCTCGAATCCCACGACCTAGTACCCCAGCCACGACTCGACCGGCCCCTTGGGCATCGGCACCAGGAACCAGGTCTCGAAGACGAAGAAGGCGATCACGGCGAACCCGAGCGCCACGCCGGCCACGGTGGACCAGGAGTGGCGTCCGATCCAGCGCATGTAGACGGCGAGGTAGACGGCGGCGGACACGTAGAGGCCGACGAACTGCATGAGGACCACGAAGCCGACCGCCGGCACGAGGACCTTGAGGACCGGGGCGATCCCCTTGCGAGGGATGAACGGCTTGCCGTCCGGCCTGCGCCGGGCCTGGCCGATGATCCCGAGGCAGCAGCCGATCATGATGAGCCCCATCCAGAAGGGGAAGAACCCGCTGCCCGGTCCTCCGGGTCCCCATCCGATGCCGAGCTCGTAGGAGTCCCAGACGACGACGGCGGCCAGGATCAGGAGGACGATCGCCGTGACGAGATCCGCCTTCCGCATGCAGCCCCCCGGAAGTCGACAACAATTCGCCCGCGGCGGCGCTCGGAAGCGCCGCCGCGGGCGGGATGCGGGACTACTTCTTGAGGAGACCTCCGGCCTCCATCAGTTCGCGGTGGAGCGCCTCGGTCTGCTCAAGCCACTTCACGAACTCGGGGCCGGTGAGCCACGACTGCTTGAAGGCGCCCTTGGTCATGAAGTCCTTCCACTCGGTGGTGTCCATGACCTTCTTGAGGAACGCCTGGTACCACTCCATGGCCTCCTTCGGCATGTCGGGCGGGCCGAAGATGCCGCGGAGCATGAGGTAGCTGATGTCCGCCCCGAGCGCCTCCTTGATCGTCGGGATCTCCGTCCAGCCCTGGACCTGGCTGCGATCCTCGTCGAAGATGGCGAGCGGGCGGACGCGCGAGGGGTTCGCGCGCCAGTGGCTCACGCACTCGATGGGGTTGTTGACGGTCGAGTCGACGTGGCCGCCGACGAGGTTCACGCAGACCTCGCCGCCGCCCTTGAACGGCACGTAGGTGAACTTGGCCCCGGTCCGCTGCTGGAGCAGGAGCGTGATGATCTGGTCCTCCTGCGCGGTACCGGTGCCCCCCATCTTCATGGGCCCCTTCTCCTTGACCGCGGTGATGTACTCCCTGGCGTTCTGGTAGGGCGTGCTCGCGTTGACCCAGAGGATGAACTCGTCGAGCGCCAGGCGGGCGATCGGGGTGAGGTCCTTCCAGTTGAAGGGGACGCCGGTGCTGAGCGGGGTCGTGAAGAGGTTCGACAGGGTGATGATGATGGTGTGGGCGTCCCCCTTCTTGCCCTTGACGTAGAGGAACCCTTCGGCGCCGGCACCGCCCGACTTGTTGATGGCCACGACGGGCCGCGGCGAGAGGTTGTACTTCTCGGCGATGCCGGTGATGAGGCGGGCCATCTGGTCCGCGCCGCCGCCCGTCCCCGCCGGGATGATGAACTCGATCGGCTTCTGCGGCTCCCACGCCGCGTGCGCCGCGAAGGGCGCCAGGACGAACGCGGACGCGAGTATCGCCGCGACTACCTGTCCCCGGAGAGGTGCCATAGCAGACCTCCTAACGGTGTTTCACCGTATCGTGACGCCGGCCGGGGTTGTCCCGTCCGCGCCGCAGGATGGCTGTAAGACGGCGCATGACAATGATTTATTGCAGCCGGACGACAAGGTTCCGGCGATCGGGCACATGCCACTGCCCACTGGTCCTACCACGACTCTGCGACGCACCTCGGGGTGTGTCAAGCGTTATTCTACTGGAGATATAAAGGCATTTCTCGCTTGTGGCGGCGCCGGATCCGCACGCGACGGCACGACGAGACGGCGTCGGGCCGAGTCGCCCGCGGGCCCGGGGCCGGCCGCCGTGACGGCGGTCACGTGGCAGCAGGCCGCCGGCGGCGGTCAGGCGGGCGAAAACCGGCGTCGATTCGTGCGTGTGGGGTTGGAGGGCGGCGGCGCACCCTCGGGTGGTCCGACCAGTTCAGCCGATCGGAAGGGGTACCGTCAGGGGCGAGGGACGCCGCCCGGGCGGTCGGCGCCGAGCCCGTCGCGCCTGAACCGGGCGGCGTCGAGGGGGCCTGGGTTGCGGACGAATCCTAGCCGTCGCCCGGGCCGATCCGGGCGGCCTCGGCGTTGGGGGTCCACTGCGAGACCTTGACGCGCGACTCGATCATCGGCGCGTCGATCCCCCACTTCGCGCACCGCCAGTCCGCGTACTGCTGGATCTTGGCGATGTGCTCGGGCTTCAGGTGGGCGAAGCGCCCCTGCCGCGAGAGGTAGTCGATGACCGGCCGCCGCTTGCGGATGGTGATCGTCAGCCGCTCCACGCCCTCGTCGATCTCGTAGATCTGTACGAGACCGGTCTCGACGGCGAGGCGGGTCATCTCGACCGACTCGCTCGGCTCGACGATCCAGCCCTTGTCGCACGTCGCCACGATGTTGATGAAGGCCGGCCCCTTCTTGTTGAGCCCCTTGCGGACCTTGTTCATGAGGTCGACCGGGTAGCCGATGGCGGCCGTGGCCACGTAGGGCACGTTCGGGTGCCCGGCGGCGATCATGGCGGCGAGGTCCTTCGGCCAGAGGTCGCGCCCTTCGGGCTTGGCCTCCCCGGGCGGGCTGAAGGAGGTCGACGCGCCGTACATCGAGGTCGGCGACATCTGGATGTTCGTGTTCGCGTAGTTCTCGTTGTCGTAGCAGATGAAGAGGATGTCGTGGTTGCGGTGCATGACCGACGAGAGGGAGTTGAGCCCGATGTCGGCGGCGGCACCGTCGCCCGCCATGACGATGATGTTCGGCAGCTCGCCGTCGTAGAGCCCCTTCTTCGCCCGGATCTTGAACGCCGCCTCGATCCCGCCTGCCACGCCGCCGCCGTTGCCGATCTGCGTGTGGATCCAGGGCACCGCCCAGGGGCTGATGCCGTAGGACGTGTTGGCCACGTACATGCACCCGGTCGGGCCGACGAAGATCGTGTTGGGGCCGGCCGCCTTCGCCACCAGGCGATAGGCGATGGAGGGCCCGCACCCCGCGCAGGTGCGGTGCCCGGAGACGACGAACTCCTCCTTCGGGAACTGCGTCCGGACGTTGTCGATGAGCGGCAGCGTCTGGGTGCGGATGGCGCCGCCGCTGCGCGGGGCCTCGTGGAGGACCGGCGGGGTCTTGATCTCGTCGAGCTTGACGGTCACCGAACGCCTCCTGTCTTCTTGCGCCGTCC
>DATCKS010000122.1:0-6721 GCA_036562265.1 Thermodesulfobacteriota bacterium
GCCCGTGGCCGTCGCGTCGCCCGGGGCGGTGCGGCCTTCGGCCCAGGCGGTCGGCGCGGCGCCGTCGCCGGCATCGGCCACGCCGGATGGGGCGCCCGGATCGTCGCCGGCCGCACCGGCGACCTCGCCGGCACAGGTGGCGGCAGGCATACAGCCCGGCTCGTCACCGGCCGCCGCGACCGCGGCCGTGAAGCCGCCTGCCGCCCCGGCGGCCGCGCCCGGGACGCCGGCCTCGCCGCCGGCCCAGGCAGTCGCCGCGACGCCGGCGTCCCCTTCGGCACAGGCGGTCGCCACGACGCCTTCACCGGCGCGGGCGGAGGCAGGCGCACCGCCCAGTTCGGCGCCGGCGGCGGGCGCGCCGCCCGGTTCCGTGGCCCAGGCGAACCCGTCGGTGGCCGGCGGTCCGATCCCCGAGACCCCCCTCTTGCCGACCGGGGACGAGCCGTACGACCCGTCCGGCAAGCGCGACCCGTTCCGTCCGTATCTCACGTCCGCCGAACTGGCCGCGCGCCGGGCGAAGGAGCAGCTCTCGCCCCTCGAGAGGCTCGAGCTGTCGCAGCTCAAGCTCGTCGCGGTCATCTGGGGGGGGCGACAGAACCACGCGATGGTCGAGGATCCGGCCGGCGTCGGATACGTGCTCCGGGTCGGCACCAAGATCGGGCCGAACGGCGGCCGCGTCGCCCGGATCACGCCGGATGCGGTGTACGTCGAGGAGAGCTTCAGGGACGCTGCAGGATCGGTGCTGACGAACCAGTACACGCTTCGCCTGCCGGCGGCGAACCCAGGAGGGAAGGGCTCATGATCCATCACGGGCGTGCGTCGAGCGTGGTCCTTGCGCTCGCTCTCGCGATCGGACTCCCGCTCGGCGGCTGCGCGACGGCGCCGACGCGTCCCCATGGGCCGCAGGTCGAGGCGATCACGTCGACGGGTGACGCCGGCCGGGCCGAGGTCGTCATCCAGGCGTCCGAGCCGCTCGAGTACACGGCGTTCCGGCTGAGCGATCCGTCGCGCATCGTGATCGACCTGCCGGACGCGACGCTCGGCGTGACGGCCGGCGTCCACCCGAGCGGCTCGCCGCTGGTCGGCACCCTCTCGGCGACGGAGGTGGACGAGGGCCCCAACCGCGTCGCGCGCATCGAGATCGGCGTCGATCCGTCGACCACGTTCGCGGTGACGCCGGACGCGGAGGCGAAGACCCTCAGGATCGAGCTGACGGGGACGACGCTCGCACTCGCCGAACCGGCGGGGGCGACCGCCGCGGCGCCGACGCTCGACGCGACGGTCGCGCCGGCCGCCGACCCCCAGTCGACGCCGGCCGCCGACGTCGAGGCCGCATCGGCTTCGCCGTCGCCGTCCGACCTCACCGTTCCGGCGATGGCCCCGTCGGCGGAGCCAGCCGTGACCGCGGCCTCGCCGGCGGAGCCGGCGGCGGACGAGTCGTCCGAGCCGGCGCGGGCCGAGGAGGCGGCGCCGGCCGGTGGTCCGGTGCTCGTCAGGAACGTCACGTCCCGGACGGCGAACGGCACGACCGAGGTCGTGATCGAGGCGTCGGCGCCGATCGCGAAGTACGAGGTGTTCCGCCTCGCCTCGCCGGCCAGGCTCGTGCTCGACATCCAGGACGCGACGAACCGGGTCGCCAGACGCCGGATCCCGGTGACGGGCGACCCGCGCGTCAAGGCGGTGCGGCTCGGCTCGCACCAGAACCGGGTGCGTGTCGTCCTCGATCTGGCTGCGGCCGGCGACTCCGCCTACGAGGTCTCCCCCGACCCGCGCGGCCTGGTCGTGACCCTGGGGCAGAAGGGCACCGACGTCGCGAAGGCCACGCCGACCGAGACGGCGGCGGCCGCGTCGGCGGAGACCGGGGCTTCTGCGGCGCGAGCGGAGGTGGGCGCGGCCCCCGGCGCGCCGGTCGACCCGCTCGCCGGGCAGGTGGGCCGCGCGGGCGACGGCGGTCTGCCGGCCCCGCGCGTCGCGCCGGTCATCCAGCGAGTCGGCGTCGCGCCGCGTCCGTTCAGCATCCCGGAGAGCGGCAAGCGCTACACGGGGCGGCGGATCTCCCTTGACTTCAAGGACGCCGACATCGAGAATATCCTGAGACTTATCGCGGAGATCAGCAACCTCAACATCGTCACGGGCGACGACGTCAAGGGGAAGCTGTCGCTCCGGCTGATCAACGTGCCGTGGGACCAGGCGCTCGACATCGTGCTCGAATCGCAGGGCCTCGGCATGGTACGCACGGGCAACGTCATCCGCATCGCGCCGGCCGCCAAGCTCAAGGCCGAGGACGAGGCGGCCCTGGCGGCGAAGGCCGCGAAGCAGAAGCTCGAGGATCTCACCCTCGAGATCATCCCGGTCAACTACGCGGACGCGACCGAGATCGAGAAGCAGATCAAGAGTCTGCTGAGCGAACGCGGCAAGGCGACCGTGGACACGCGGACGAATCACATCATCGTCAGCGACGTGAAGGAGGCCATCGACCGGGCGCGGGCCCTCGTCGCGGCGCTCGACACGGTGACGCCGCAGGTCCTGATCGAGGCGCGCATCGTCGAGGCGAATCTCGACTTCACGAGGGAGATCGGCGTCCAGTGGGGCGGCAACTTCACGGCGAGCGCGGCGACCGGCAATCCGACCGGGCTCAACTTCCCGGGCCGGATCGACGTGACGGGCGGCGCCGGCAACGGCTTCGCCGTGAACCTGCCCGCCGCGGTGAACCAGGGGTCGGGCGGCGCCGTCAACTTCACGTTCGGCAGCCTCACGAACTTCCTGAACCTCGACCTCCGGCTCTCCGCGCTCGAGCGGACCGGCGAGGGGCGGATCATCTCGAGCCCGCGGATCACGACGCTCGACAACAAGGAGGCGGTGATCCAGCAGGGTCTCTCGATCCCGTTCGAGACGCTCTCCGACAACGGGACGCAGACGACCTTCATCGACGCGGACCTCAAGCTGACCGTCACGCCGCACGTCACGAACGACGAGAGCATCAATCTGAAGATCGGGGTGACGAAGAACGCCCCGGACGGCTCCGTCCGCGGCGCGTCGGGCGCGCCCTCGATCTCGAAGAAGGAGGCGAAGACCGAGGTCCTCATCAAGAACGGCCAGACGACCGTCATCGGCGGCATCTTCCAGATCGACCGGACCGACACGGTCTCCGGGGTGCCCTGGTTCCAGAAGCTGCCGTTCGTCGGGTGGCTGTTCAAGAAGACCACGGTGACGGACAAGAAGACCGAGCTGCTGATCTTCATCACGCCGCGAATCGTGCGGCCGATCGAGCAGCAGACGGCCGCGAGTCGGTAACCGGAGCGCCCCCCGGGCGCCCGGCCGGCCGCGGCCGGGCACCGGAGGGGACATGCTCCGTTATCTGACCGCGGGGGAGTCGCACGGCAAGGCGCTCGTCGCCATCGTCGACGGCCTCCCCGCCGGCCTCCCGGTGGCGGCCGAGGACGTGAACCGGGACCTCGCCAGGCGCCAGTCGGGCTACGGGCGAGGCGGCCGGATGAAGATCGAGAAGGACGGCGTCGAGTTCCTGGCCGGCATCCGCCAGGGGCTCACGCTCGGCTCGCCGGTCGCGATGCTGATCGCGAACCGCGACTGGGGCAACTGGGCGGCCGTCATGGCGGCGGAGGCGCCGTCGGCCGCGACGCCGGTCGACGAGGACGGCGAGCCGGTCCGGGGCGATCCGCGGGTCACGAAGGTCGTGACGCGGCCGCGTCCCGGACACGCCGACCTGGCGGGGGCCCTCAAGTACGGGCACCGCGACCTGCGCAACGTCCTCGAGCGCGCGAGCGCGCGGGAGACGGCGGCGCGGGTGGCCGTGGGGGCGCTGGCGAAGCGGCTCCTGGCCGAGGTCGGCATCGGCGTCTGGTCGTACGTGGTGGACATCGGCGGGGTCGCCTTCGATCCCGCCGGGCTCGATCCGGTGGAGGCGCACCGGCGAGCCGACGCGTCGGAGCTCCGCTGCCCCGACCCCGAGACGACGGCCCGGATGCGGGCCCGGATCGACGAGGCGAAGCGGCGGGGCGACAGCGTCGGCGGGATCTTTGAGATCGTGGTAACCGGCGCACCGGCCGGGCTCGGGTCGCACGTCCAGTGGGACCGCAAGCTCGACGGCCGCCTCGCCCGGGCGCTCATGAGCATCCAGGCGATGAAGGGGGTCGAGGTCGGGCTCGGCTTCGCCGGGGCGCGGCTCGGCGGGCAGGCGGTGCACGACGAGATCGTCCCCGATCCGGAGCGAGGCCGGCAGGGCCTTGCGCCCTTCGGGCGGCCGACCAACCGCGCCGGCGGGATCGAGGGCGGGATGACGAACGGCGAGCCGATCGTCGTCCGGGTGGCGCAGAAGCCGATCTCGACGCTCGCGCACCCGCTCCGCTCGGTCGACCTCGCGACCGGGGAGCCGGTCGAGGCCGCCTACGAGCGCAGCGACGTCTGCGCCGTCCCGGCCGGCTCGGTGATCGGCGAGGCGGTGGTCGCCATCGAGGTGGCGGCCGCGCTCCTCGAGAAGGTGGGGGGCGACTCGCTGGCGGAGGTGAAGGCGCACCTCGACGCGACGCGTCGCCTCCAGGCAGAGCTCGTCCGGCGGTGAGCGCGCTCGAGCCGGACGCCAACATCGTCCTGGTCGGGTTCATGGGGGCCGGCAAGAGCGCCGTCGGCCGGTCGCTCGCGCGGCGACTCGGCCGGCCGTTCGTCGACACCGACCGCGAGGTCGAGCGCCGCGCCGGCCGGACGATCCCGGCGATCTTCGCGGCGGAGGGCGAGCCGGCCTTCCGGGCGCTCGAGCGCGAGGCGATCGCCGAGACGGCCGCGAGGCGAGGGCTCGTGGTGGCGACCGGCGGGGGCGCGCCGGTGGACCCGGCGAACCTGGCGGCGCTCAGGGCGAGCGGGTTCGTGGTCTACCTCGCCGCCCGCCCGGAGACGTTGCTCGCGCGGGTCGGGGCGGGCGAGGGGCGGCCGGTGCTGGCGGGAGCGGACGACCCGGCGGTTCGGGTGCGGGAACTGCTCGAGCGGCGGGAGCCGGCCTACCGCCAGGCGGATCTGATCGTCGAGACGGACGACCTCGCCGTGGCGGCCGTCGCCACCCGGGTGCTCAGGGCGGCCCGGGCGCGGGGGATCCGGTGATGGAGCGGGTCGAGGTTCCGCTCGGCGACCGCGCCTACCCGATCCTCGTGGGGCCGGGGCTCCTCGACCGGCTCGGCGCCGCGGTGAAGGAGCGGCTGCCCGGGGCGAGGCGGGCGGCGCTGGTGACGAACCCGGTCGTCGGCGCCCTGTACGGGGCGCGGGCGGCGGCGAGCCTCGAGGCGGCCGGCATCGAGCCGGTGCGGCTCGAGATGCCCGACGGCGAGCGGTACAAGACGCTCGCCGTGGCCGGCCGGCTCTTCGACCGGCTCGCCGAGGCGAAACTCGACCGCGCCTCGCCGATCGTCGCGCTCGGCGGCGGGGTGGTGGGCGACCTCGCCGGCTTCGTGGCGGCGTCGTGGCTGCGCGGCGTGCCGCTCGTCCACGTGCCGACGACGCTGCTCGCGCAGGTCGACTCGGCGATCGGCGGCAAGACCGGCGTGAACCACCGCCGGGGCAAGAACCTGATCGGCGCGTTCCACCAGCCGGTGCTGGTCCTGAGCGACGCCGACGTGTTGAAGAGCCTGCCGGAGCGGGAGTTCCGGGCGGGGCTCGCGGAGGTCATCAAGTACGGGCTGATCCGCGACGCGGACCTCTTCGCCTTCCTCGAGCGGGAGGCGGATCGGGTCCTCGCGAGGGAGTCCGGGGCGCTGACGTACCTGGTGCGGCGCTCGAGCGAGATCAAGGCGGAGGTGGTCGCCGCCGACGAGCGCGAGGGGGGCCTTCGGGCCATCCTCAACTTCGGCCACACGGTGGGACACGCCGTCGAGGCGCTCACCGGCTATCGAAAGTACCTCCATGGGGAAGCCGTCGCCATGGGGATGGCGGCGGCCGTCGGGATCTCGGAGGACCTCCTCCGGCACGATCCGGACGCGGATGAAAGGGTGGCACACGTGCTCGACCGGTACGGCCTGCCGAGAGCGCTGCCGCGGCTGTCGCGGGAGCGGCTGTCGGCGGCCCTGGCGGGCGACAAGAAGGCCCGGACGGGCGGCGGAGAGCCCACGATCACCTACGTGGTCCTCCGGCGCATCGGCCAGGCCGCGCTCGAGCCGATGCGGCTCGACGTGCTGCTCGCGCGTCTCGGATACGCGCCGAACTCATGAGAGGAGGTCTCCATGCGCCGTTCCTGGTACCGGTCGGCTGGGTCGGCTATCGTAATGAGCGTGTGGCTAGCCGTTGCCGGGTGCGGAAGCGTCACGGACGACGACCTGCACGCGCCCGATTCGGGCACGATCACCTTCAACGTCGAGAGCTACGAGGTGAATCTGCCGCCGGGAACATGCGTGCTGGGCGACTTCTTTCCCACGCCCTTCAGGGCGACGGTGAGGAACAGTGAGGGTGACCCGCTCAACGACATCCAGGTCACCTTCCGGCTCAGCACCGCCCTCACCGGTTTCGTGTTCCTGAACAAGGCCGGGGATATCATCGGTCTCGACCCCGTGCTCGGCATTTCCGAGGTGGTCGTCAAGAGCGACGACGACGGGGTGGCCGAGGTCGTCGTGGGCGTCCCGGCGTGCGTGAACGTCGCAGACGACCTCACGGCGCACTCCGGGACGGCGTTCGGGTCCGTCCATATCTCCGTCGAGGAGATGTAGGCATCGTGGTCGAGAGA
>DATCKS010000443.1:0-1617 GCA_036562265.1 Thermodesulfobacteriota bacterium
GCATGACCGCGAAGGCGACCCGGATGGTCATCTCCACAATGACGGGGCCGACCACGTTCGGCAGCATCTCGCGCAGCACCACGTAGGCGGCGGTCTCGCCGCGGGCTATGGCCGCGTTGACGTAGTCCTGCTTGCGAACGGCGAGCGCCGCGCTGCGCGTCACGCGCGCCATGCCGGGCGCGAAGGCGATGCCGATGGCGACGAGGGCGTTGACGCTGCTCTTGCCGAGGAGGTTCACGATGAGCAGGGCGAAGAGCAGGCTCGGGATCGCCATGACGGCGTCCACCGTCCGCATGATCGCCTCGTCGGCCCGGCCGCCGAGGAAGGCCGACGTCGTGCCGACGACGGCCCCTGCGACGGTGCCGAGCACCGTGGCCAGGACGGCCATGAGGACCGTGGACCGCGCGCCGTAGAGCAGGCGGCTCAGGATGTCACGGCCGTAGTGATCGGTCCCGAGCCAGAACTCCACGCTCGGCGGCTTGTAGCGGGAGAGGGGCGAGAGCCCCTCCGGGCTATGGGGCGCGATGAGGGGTCCGGCGACGACGATCAGGAGGACGAGCGTCACCAGGGCGAGCCCGAGCGCGCCCTGCGGCGTCCGGACGAGACGGGCGAGGACCTCACTCATACTGGATTCTCTTGTCGAGCCAGGCGTAGGCCATGTCGGCGGCGAAGTTCACGACCGAGTACGTCGCCGCCATGATGAGCGCGCCGGCCTGTATGGCCGGCAGGTCGCGGCTCTGGATCGCCACGATGAGCTGCCGGCCGATGCCCGGCAGGGCGAAGATCTCCTCGACGACGATGATCCCGCCGAGGAGGTAGCCGACGTCGAGGGCGACGATGGTGATGGCCGGCAGGAGGGCGTTGCGCAGGGCGTGCTTGAACAGGACGGTGCGCTCCGGCAGCCCCTTCAGACGGGCGGCCCGGACGTAGTCCATGTGCAGCACGTCCACGAGCTCCGATCGGACCATGCGGGAGACGTGGGCGACGAGGATCACCGACACCGTGAGCACCGGCAGCGTGAGGTGCGTGAGCGCACGCCACGGATCCTGACCGAACGGCACGTAGCCGGTCGCCGGCAGGAGCTGGAGCCAGTCGGCAAGGAAGAGGACGACCGCCGTCGCCGTCACGAACTCCGGCAGCGAGACGCCGACGTAGGAGAGGACGCTGACCACGAGGTCCACCAGGCGGCCGCGCCGGATCGCGGCGACGATGCCGAGCGGCACCGCGAGGAGGAGCATCAGCCCGATCGAGAGGCCGGCGAGCCCGAGCGACCGGCCGAGCGCCTCGAGCATCATCGGCCCGACCGGCTGCCCGGTGCGCAGGGAGATCCCGAAGTCTCCCTGGAGCACACCGAGCAGCCAGCGGCCGTACTGGAGCCAGACCGGCGCGTCGAGCCCGAGGCGCTCGCGGAGCGCCTCGAGCGCCTCGGGGGTCGCGTTCTCGCCGAGCATCATCACGGCGGCGTCGGCCGGCAGCACCTGGGTGATGCCGAAGACGACGAGCGAGACGACGGCCAGCGTGTACAGGATCAGGCCGAGTCGCCTGATGACATAGGCAAGCGACACGTGGCCTCCCTGAGGCCCTCCCGTTCGGCCCCGCCTCTAGCCGCGCCTCGGC
>DATCKS010000454.1:0-7671 GCA_036562265.1 Thermodesulfobacteriota bacterium
GTCGAGTTCCCCGCCCGATTCCGGCTCGTCGCGGCGTGCAACCCCTGCCCGTGCGGCAACTACGGCGAGGAGAGCCGCGTCTGCACGTGCACCCCCGCGGGGCTGGCCGGACACCGCGCGCGCCTGTCGGGCCCCCTGCTCGACCGCATCGACCTGCAGGTCTACGTGTCGCCGCTCTCGCTCGCCGAACTGGCAGCCGAACCGGGCGAGGCGACGGCCGCCGTGCGCGCTCGCGTGGAGGCGGCGCGGGCCCGGCTTGCCGGGCGAGCCGGGCCTCGCCTCGGTCATCCGGCGGAGGTCGACCTCGCGCGCCTGCCGGCCGGCGTGTCGAGTCTCCTCGAGACGGCCGTCCTGCGCACGGGTCTCTCGGCACGCGCCGTGGCCCGCGTGCTCGCCGTCGCCCGCACCATCGCCGCGCTCGACGCCGAGCCGCTCTCGCTGCGCCACTACGCCGAGGCCATCACGTACCGGGCGCTCGACCGCCGCCTCGCCCGTACGGGGCCGTGAGGCGCCTTGACGCTCGGCCCCCGGCGCGCGAGCATGGGGCTTTTCGTGTCCCGGAGGCTCCATCGCCATGCGCTCCACCCCTCGCCTCTTGCTCGCGGCGCTCGCGATCGCGGCCGCCCTCGTCCCCTTCCACGCGGCGGCCGCCGCGCCGTCCGAGCCGGCGAAGGGCCAGGCCGCACCCGGCGACGTCGTGATCGCCACGGTCGACGATCAGGTCGTCACCAGGCGGGACCTCGACGAGGCCATCTCGCGGCTGCCCGAGCAGTACCGGTCGCTCGCCGCCACGCCGCAGGGCCGCAAGCAGGTGCTCGACAACCTCATCCTGACGAAGCTCCTCTACGCGCGCGCCAGGGCGCAGGGCACGCCCGACGACCCGAGGGTGAAGGCGCAGGTCCAGGCGTACGCCGAGCAGGCGGCCATCGTGGCGATGATCCAGGAGGTGGCCGACCGGGCGGCGGCGAACGTCCCCGAGCGCGACCTCAGGGCGTACTACGACGCCAACAAGGACCAGTTCCTCAAGTCGGAGGCGCAGGTACGGGCGAGCCACATCCTGGTCGAGACCGAGGCGCAGGCCAGGCAACTGCGCGAGGAGATCCTGGCCGGCCGGGACTTCGCCGAGGCGGCCAAGGCGTCCTCGAAGGACAAGGGGAGCGCCGATCGGGGCGGCGACCTCGGGTTCTTCACGAAGGAGCGGATGGTGCCGGAGTTCGCCGACGCGGCCTTCCGCCTCGAGAAGCCGGGCGACCTGTCGCCCGTGGTGAAGACGCCGTACGGCTACCACATCATCCGGCTCGAGGAGAAGCGCCCCGCCGAGCAGGCCTCGTTCGACGACGTGAAGGACCGCATCGCGGAGCAGTTGCGGCAGGAGCGGCAGCAGCGCGCCGTCGAGGAGTACGTCGAGGAGGTCCGCGCCAAGGCGAAGATCAGCATCGACGAGTCGAAGCTCGCCGAGTAGCGACCGCTTCCGTGTAACGACCGCTTCCCTGAAGGAGCCGCCGCGCGCGAACCGATCGCGCGTGGTTCGCCGGCTCCGCATCGCCGGGCGGGCAGCCCTGCCCGGTCGGGGTCATCTGCCCCGAGAAATGGCTTGACAGCCCCTCCACCGATCCGTAGAACCCGGCGGCATCGCTCTCAACGGGAGGCCGCCGGATGTCCCTTCGCCACCCGATTTCTCTCGCCACGACGGCCGCTTGCGGCGCTCTTGCGATATCGCTCACGCTGGCCCTGGCACCCGGGATCGCGACGCGGGCGGCCCTGGCGGACGAGCCGACGGCGGAGGCGAAGGCGACCTCGCAGGCCGAGGTTGCGGAGGGAGCCGAGGTCTCGCAGGAGGCCGAGGTCACGCAGCAGGCCGACGTCTCCCAGCAGGCCGAGGCCGAAGCCACGCCGGCCTCGCTCGCCGAGACGGTCGAGGAGCCGGAGGCCGACGGCGACCGCGAGGCAGGCCCCGACCCGGCGGCGGTGCTGCCGCAGGCCGACCGGCCGGGCGCGCCGGACCCGGCCGCCTCGCCCCGCCTGACCGAGCCCGAGTGGGGCGTCGCCGCGTCGCCGGAGAACGCGGAGGTCGACGTCGAACGCCTCCCGGACACGCCCATGGCGGAGCTCGATCCGCGCTTCCCCGTCCCCGGCGAACTCCGCACGCGCGTCGACTTCTGGAAGTTCATCTACTCGCAGGTCGGCCTCTACGACATCGTCGTGCACGACACCCGGCACATGAACGTGATCTACGAGGTCGTCCGGATGTCGTCGCGGCCGGCCGACTGGAAGCGCTACCTCCAGGCGCGCCGGGCGACCGTCCACCGTGCGCGGGAGAAGTACCGCGCGATCCTCGCGCGCCTCGCCGCCGCGACGCCGAAGACGCGGCTCTCCTCCGAGGAGGCGCGCGTGAAGGCGCTCCTCGAGGCCGTGCCGGGCGGGCCGGAGAAGTACCGGGCGGCGGCACGCCGCATCCACGGTCAGGCCGGCATGCGCGACCGCTTCCTCGAGGCGCTCGAGGCCTCGGAGCGCTACCTGCCCGAGATGGAACGGATCTTCCGGGAGCGGAACCTCCCGATCGAGCTGACGCGGCTGCCGTTCGTCGAGTCCGGCTTCAACCCGCAGGCCTCGTCCAAGGCGCGCGCGGTCGGGGTCTGGCAGTTCATCAAGTCGACCGCACGCCTCTACGACCTCGTCGACAAGAAGCAGGACCGCCGCCGCGACGTCAAGGCGTCGACCATCGCGGCGGCCAAGCTCCTCTCCTACAACTACCGGGAGACCGGGTCCTGGCCGCTGGCGCTCATGGCCTACCACCACGGCCTCGCGGGCATCAAGAACGCGGTCAAGCGCACGGGGACGACCGACGTGGACGTCATCGTCCGCACGTACAACGGCCCCCGCTTCAAGTACGCGTCGCGCAACTACTACGCGCAGTTCGTGGCGGTCAACGAGCTGTACAACCTCGTCCAGTACGGCAAGCGCCACGGCCGATCGCCCGAGGAGGTGCTCTCGGAGATCGAGCGGCCGGGCGCGCCCGCGCCGCGCACCGCGGCGCCGGGCGCCGCGGCGCCCGCCGAGGAGCCGCCCGCCGCCGACTGACCCGAGCCGGCCGCCGGCTCGCCCGGCGACTCCGGCGCCGTCCCCGCCGCCCCGCCGGCGGCTGGCGAGGCCCTACTCCGCTCGCCCGGCATCGTTTAAGCTAGGGCCGGTCGCAGCGAGAGGCTCGCCAACCGACCCGGAGGGCCAGGTCCGCCATGCCCCGCGTCGAGCTGTCGGTCGTCGCGCCGATGTACAACGAGTCGGCGAACGTGGACCGGTTCGTCGATCGGATCATCCCGGTCCTCGACCGGCTCGGTCTGTCCTACGAGGTCATCTGCGTGAACGACGGCAGCCGGGACGACACCCTCGCCCGGCTCCTCGCGCAGCGCCGCCGGCACCCCAGCCTCAAGATCCTGAGCCTCGCCCGGAACTTCGGCAAGGAGGTGGCCCTCACCGCCGGCATCGACTACGCGAGCGGCCAGGCCGTCGTGCCGATCGACGCCGACCTGCAGGACCCGCCCGAGGTGATCGCCGAGCTGGTCGCCGCGTGGCGGTCGGGCTACGACGTGGTGTACGCGACGCGCAGGTCCCGCCAGGGCGAGAGCTGGCTCAAGCGCTTCACGGCCAGCGCGTTCTACCGCGTGCTCGACCGCCTGACGGAGATCCCGATCCCCCGCAACACGGGCGACTTCCGGCTCATGGACCGCCGGGTGGTCGACGCGCTCCGGAACCTCCCCGAACGCACCCGCTTCATGAAGGGGCTCTTCGCCTGGGTCGGGTTCCGTCAGACGGCGATCCTCTACGACCGAGCCCCGCGCCACGCCGGGCGCACGACCTGGAACTACTGGCGCCTCTGGAACTTCGCCCTCGACGGCATCACCTCCTTCAGCACGGTCCCCCTCCGGGTCTGGACCTACGTCGGGCTCGCCGTGTCGCTCTTCGCCTTCCTGTTCGCCGCGTTCCTCGTCGTCCGCACGCTGCTGTACGGCTCGGACGTCCCCGGCTACGCGTCCCTCATGGTGGTCATCCTCTTCCTGGGCGGCATCCAGCTCATCACCCTCGGCGTGATCGGCGAGTACATCGGGCGCATCTACACGGAGGTGAAGGGACGGCCGCTCTACCTGGTGCGCGAAGCGTTCGGCTTCGACGAGCGGGAGGCGGCGGCCCAGAGGCCCGCGGCGGTGGGTCCGGCCCCGGTCGGCACGACGGGCCGATGACGCCGCGCCTGGCGCGCTTCCTCGCGGTCGGCGCGGTGGGCGCGGTGGTGAACCTCGGCACGCTCGCGCTCCTCGTGGCGGCCGGCCTCAACAAGTACCTCGCCTCGCCGATCGCCATCGAGGCGTCGATCCTCTCGAACTTCGTCCTCCATCAGCGGTGGACCTTCGCCGACCGCCCTCGAGCCGACTCCCTCTGGGTGAGGGGGCTCAAGTTCAAGTCGGTCGCGATGCTGGCCCTCCTGGCGAGCTACGCGGCGTTCGTCCTGCTCTGCCGCGTGGTCCCGGACATCCCGCCGACGGTCGCGCAGGCGATCGCCATCCTGCCGGGCACCGCGGTCAACTACCTCTGCAACTCCCGCTGGACCTTCCCCGAGACGCGATAGCCGGGCTCGTTCACTCCGAGGCCACCCGGGGCGGCTCCCAGTCGGCGAAGTCGCGGCTCGCCCACATCTCGTCGAAGCGGGCTCGCATCCGACCGACGAGCGACCCGTCCCTCGCGACGACCATGTCCTCGGTCTGGTAGTAGAGGTTCTGGCACCCCCGAACGTGCCTGGACGACGACGAGGTGTAGTTGGCCGAGCCCCAGATCGCCGCCTTCGACGTGATGATCGACTTCATGTGCATGAAGCCCTGGTGCGCGGTCGCCTTGATCGCCACGTCCCCCGTCGTCCGGCCGATCTCGTGGAGCTCGTCGAGGAACGTCGTCATGCTCGGGTAGCTCGGGTGGGCATACTGCGATCGCTCGAAGATCAGGCGTACCCGGACTCCCGCCCGCGCCCGCTCGAGGATCGGGCCGGTGACCGAGCCAACCGTGAGCCGGAAGGCGATCACGTCGAGGCGGCGGTCCTCGTCCGCCACGAGCGGACCGACCACGTCCTTGTTGCACTGCTGATCGCCGCCGAAGCAGACCGACAGCAGCGGATCGTCCCGGAGCGGTTTCGGGGCGGGGCTCGGATCCTCGTAGCAGGTGACCGGCTTTCTCGCCTCCGCCTCGTCGAAGGTCGGAAGCGCCATGTCGGGACGAAAGACCAGGTACGCCTTCCGGCCGCCGCCCGTGTTGGCCCAGGCGCGGTCGAACCGCTCGCGATAGCGGGCGAGGACGCGCCGGTTCGTCGTGAAGAACGCCAGCTCCTCGTTCCACTCCGTCCGGCCGTTCGTGCCGACGACCTTGCGGCTCGCGATCGACGTGTAGTTCATCGAGCCCTGCTCGACGAGGCCGAGACCGTGGAGGATGGTCGTCTTGTGGTGGATGATCCCCCGGAAGCGGTTCGTCCGCACCGGCACCCCGCTTGCCGCGAGCCTGTTCATCTCGCGCCGGTGCGAGCCCTTGACGGTGTACGCGTGCCGATCGGCCAGGACGCGAACCGGCACCCCGGCCCGGTGCTTCCGGATCAGGATCTCCGACATCCGGCTGTCGTACAGGTGGTAGATGGCGATGTCGATCCCTTCGGTTTCCGCCTGGAGGTAGGAGAGGAGGAGGTTCAGGCAGTCCTCCTTCGGCGAGAAGCAGAGCCGGTTGAGCGTCCCCTCCGCGGCCGGCCTGGCCGCAGGCGGCGCCGGCGTGGGCGCCGTCGTCGGCTCGCGCACCCGTTCCTCCGGATCGGTCACGAGCGTCTCGGCGCCGGCGGCGGCCTCGAGGTCGTCGGGGTCGGCCGGGGCCGGCAGCGGCCCGGCCTCGACCTCCGCCTCGGCCGGCGTCGCGAGCGGCGCGGTGATCTCGTCCTCGACGTCCGACACGCCGCCGAGCGAACGATCGCGGAAGCGAGACTCGCCGTCCGCGCCGGCGAGCATCCCGGTCTGGTCGCCGCATCCGGCCAGAACGACGAGACCGACGAGGACGAACGACAGGCCACGAACGAGACGACGTGGGGTCGCAGGTGCCATGTTCGGATCTCCGGGCGTGACGATCGTGCGCCCGGTGCAAGCGGCGAACCAAGGACCGGCTGCGTGAGCCGCGGGCGTTACCCGGATCACGGGACATCGCACGGCGCGGCGCCGGCGCCGCGCGCCGACCGTCAGTCGCCGCCCGCGCGGCGGCCGCAGTCGAACGCCGCGAAGCTCGAGTGCGCCGGCAGCGCCTGTCGGCGGCACCGCGTCTCCACGGCGCGCGTGAAGCCGGCGTCGAGATAGCCGGGACGCTCCCAGCTCGACCGCCGGGTGATCACCCAGATGGCGCGTCCCGTCGCGAGGAGCCGATCGAGGTCCTCCGCGGTCTGTACCTGTGGACGGGGATCGCGCGTCGGCGTCTCCCAATCGCCCTCCCCGCGCTCGCGGAAGGCGGGGAGGAGGTGGTTCGTCGGTCGGTGCAGATAGTAGATGGGCGCGTGCCACGTGGTGGAGACGATCCGCGCGTCGGCAGGCAGGCGAGGCCCGAGCTGCGCGGCGAGGTCCCGCCACTCCTGGTAGTGTCCCGTCGTGAACCGGCCGGTCGTCTTCGTGTGGCGGCGCAGCGCGTCGGCGACCGCCGGCGTCGTCCGCAGGACCGGCGCGAGCGCGAGCGCGAGCACCGCGGCAAGGAGGACCGGCGGCAGCCAGGTCGCCCCCTTGAGCCGATCGGGGACGAGACGGAGCCCCTGCGCGAGGACGACCGCACGCACCCTGGGCCAGAGGACCTCGGCGGCGGCGCCGAGGAGCAGCCATGCGAGCGGGAGGAGGTGGACCGCGTATCGCGGCTGCTTGGTGGCGACTACCACCGAGAGGACGACGAACGGCACCCAGAAGGCGCAGGCCACGAAGAGCCCGGCCCGCGGCCACGCCAGCGCGGCCAGGACGCTCGCGGGCCAGACGAGGAACCAGAGCCAGGTGTAGCGGGCGGCGAGGTCGGCGTGATAGGTCCACGCGTCGCCCGGTTTCGGCTCGTACCACGGCAGCGGCGTCAGCGCGGCCTCCGCCAGCCTGCCCCGCACGGAGGGGAGGAGCAGCGCAACCGCCGCGGCGACGGCCAGCGCCAGGCCGAGCCAGGCGTACGGGCGAGCGGTCGTACGTCGGCCGCCGACGGCCAGGGCCGCGAAGCGGAGCGTCGCGTAGGCGAGCAGGCTCGGACCGAGCGCCAGCGCGATGGGGTGCAGGTGGGTCGCGAGGAGCCCGGCCGCCGCCGCGAGCGCAAGCCACCTGCCGCGCGCCGCCGTCGGTCGCGGCCCCTCGCCCCGCCCTTCGACGGCACGGTAGGTCGCGAACGCGGCGAGGAGGGCGAAGAAGGTGAGCGGGCTGTAGAGCCGCGCGAAGCGCGAGACGTCGACGGCATCGGCCGAGAGGGCGACCAGGGCGAGCGCGACGACTCCGGCGACCGGACCGAAGAGGGCGAGCCCGACCGCGTACACGAGCGCCATCGTGCCGATGCCGAACAGGAGCGCCGGCACGCGCGCCGCCCCCTCGCTCTCGCCGAACAGCGTGAAGGCGCCGGCCGTCAGGTAGGTGTTGAGGCGCGCCCGCG
>DATCKS010000456.1:0-3696 GCA_036562265.1 Thermodesulfobacteriota bacterium
CCTTCGACCAGTTCGGGGATGTCGAACGTGAAGCGGAGCGCGCCGGTGCCGCTGTCGAGGCCGACGGTCGCGAGGGCGAGCCCGATGGCGGCGCTGACGAGCCCCTTGACGGGGGCCTCGGCGGCGAGCACCGACACGGCCGAGAGGGCGAAGGCCATCAGCGCCGCGTACTCGACGCTCCCGAAGCCGACCGCCACGGCCGACAGCGGGACGATGAACAGCGCGAGGAGGAGCATCCCGACGTTGCCGGCGATGAAGGAGCCGAAGGCGGCGATGCCGAGGGCCGCGCCGGCCCGCCCGGCCTTCGCCATCTCGTACCCCTCGATCGCGGTGAGAACCGAGGAGTTCTCGCCCGGGATCTTCATGAGGACCGACGTGACGGTCCCGCCGTACATCGCGCCGTAGTAGATGCCGGCCAGCATGATGAGCGCGGCGACCGGCTCCTGGCCGTAGATCATCGGGAGCAGGAGCGCGATGCCGCCGACCGGCCCGATGCCGGGAACGATGCCGACGAGCTGCCCGAGGAGCGCCCCGGCCAGGCAGGCGAGGAGGTTCCCGGGCGAGAGCGCCGTGAGGAGGCCGCCGTAGAGGGCGGCGAGGGTGTCGACGATGGAGGCCACCCGCGTCTCCTCCCGCGCGGCCGGCTATCCCGTGAGCGCCGCGCGGGGCAGCGCGACGCCGAGGAGCCCGCCGAAGAGCAGGTAGAGGACGCCCGTGACGAGCGCGCCCTGGGCGAGCGGCACGAGCGGGTGCTGCGGTCGCTCCGACAGGGTGCGGATCATCCAGGCCGCGCACCCGAAGGTGGCCGCCGGGTAGCCGAGCCAGGGGAGCAGGGCGAGGTAGCAGGCGAGCGGGAGGAGCAGGTACACGGTCACCTGGCGCACCTCCCGGCCGACTTCGGCCCACGCCCGCCGGTCGCCGGCCGGCCGCCGCCACACCCCGATGAGGTACCGGATCGCCCCGCCGACCCAGACCGCCCCCACCGCCATCGGGAAGAGCGCGGAGCCTGGCCCGTCGGAGACGAGCAGCCGCGAGGCCAGCCAGAAGTAAACGAGGCCGGCCGCGGTCAGCACGACCGCGACCGGCCTGTCGAGCACGCTCGTAGCCATTACTGCGCGAGCGCCGCCTTCGCCTTCTCGAACTCCTGCGTGACGATCGGCAGGAGCGTCTCGTGCCCGACGTCGGCGAGCAGGACCATCCCCTCCTGCTCCGTCGCCTTCGCCAGCCTCGGGTCGACCACCGCGGCCTTCAGCGCCGCCTCCCACTTCGCGAGCACCTCGGCCGGCATCCCCGGCTTCGCGACCAGGCCGCGATACTGCATGACGACCACGTCGATGCCCAGCTCCTTGAGCGTCGGCACGGCCGCGAGCCCAGGCACCGGCCCCGCGCTGAGGGACGCCAGCGGCCGGATGGTCCCCCCCTCGAGGTTCGCCATGCTCCCACTCGCCGGGGCGAAGGCGGCGTCGATCTCGCCGCCCAGCACGGCCCGCAGGATCTCGGGCGTCCCCTCGTAGGCGATGTAGTTGACGCGCCCCCCGACCGCCTTCGCGTAGTCCAGCACGGCGGCCTCGTAGTGCGTCTTGCGGCCGTACGAGCCGATCTTGAGCGGGTTGCCGCTCGCGGCGGCCTCCCTGACCTTCGCGTTGAGGTCCCGCACCGACTTGAACGGCGAGTCGGCCCGCACGACGATGAGGATCGGATCGCCCTGGACACGCGCGAGCCAGGTGAGCTGATCGGGGTGGCGGATCTGGCCGAGCCGGCCGGCCGCCATCGTCATGATCTGGCTCATCGTGATCACCGACACCGTGTAGCCGTCCGCCGGCTGGCCGAGCAGGTGGGTCAGCGCGACGGCACCACCGCCTCCGGTCCTGTTCTCGATCACCACCGGCTGTCCGAGGTGCTCCTCCAGCACCTTGCCGAGTTCGCGAGCCATGAGATCGCTGCCCGACCCGGCCGCCGTGTGGACGAGGATCCTCACCGGCTTCGTGGGGAACGCCGTCTGCGCGTCGGCGACGCCGTGCATCGCGGCAAGCGCCACGACCAGGCCGAAGGCGACCAGCTTGATACGGCTCATGCGGCATGCCTCCTTGGGTTGAGTGCTCAACGCTCCGCCAGCGCCTCCCGGACGAGCGGAACGATGTCGTCGAAGCGTTCGGCGATCCTCACGCCGGCCGCCCGGAGCGCCGCCTTCTTCTGCGACGGCCGCCCGAGGCCGGCCTCGATCAGGGCACCGGTGTGCCCGAAGTGCATCCCGCGCGGCAGGCGCTCGAGGATCTCCCCCGAGACGAACGCGACCACCGGCTTGGCGAAGCCGGTCCGCGCGATGAACTCCGCGGCGGCCTCCTCCCGCCCCGTGCCCGGCTCCGCGAACAGGACGACGACGCGCGTGTCGGGGTCGGCGTCGAAGAGCGGGAGGAGGTCGGTGTACTCGGTGCCGATGACGAGGTCCCCGCCGATGGCGACGTACGTGCTCTGGCCGATACCGGCCTTCGTCAGCGCCATCGCCACCTCGGCCCCCATCCCGCCGCTGCGCGAGATGACGCCGACCGGCCCGGGCCGGAAGATGAGGTCGGGCCGGTCGCCACCTGTTCCCCCCACCTTCGCCTTGCCCGGGCTGATCATCCCCTGGGAGTTCGGCCCGATCACCCGGACCCCCACCTCGCGTGCGCGTTCGACGATCTCCGCCGCGTCGTGGTGCGGGACCCCCTCGGCGAGGAGGACGGCGACCGGCACGCGCGCCTCGATCGTCTCAAGGGCGGCATCGCGGGTGAAGCGGGCCGAGACGAAGAGCACGGCAAGGTCGACCTCGTGCGCCCGCACGGCGTCGCGCACCGTGTCGTAGACCGGCACGCCGTGGACCTCGCCGCCCCCCTTGCCCGGCGAGACGCCGGCGACGATTCGCGTCCCGTACCGCTGCATGTACGGGACGTGGAGGCTCGCCTCCCGCCCGGTGATGCCCTGCACCAGCACCCGGGTGCTCCCGTCGAGCAGGATGCTCATCGCGCCTTCGCCTCCCGGATCCGCTCGAGGATGCGGCGTACGGCCTGCTCGAGCGACGTGTCGTCCTCGTACAGTTCGAGCCCGGGGACGCCCCGCGCCGCCTCGCGCGCCGCCTCGATGCCCGGCCCGGCGAACCTGAGGACGACCGGAAAGCGCCTCGCGTCGACGCCGCCGTCGGCGAGCGCGCGCACGATGGCGCGCACGTGGACGTCGACCCGGGTGAAGTTCTTCACGTTGCCGCCGGCGAGCAGGCCGCGAAGCCCCGGGCGCTCGAGGATCGCGCGCGTCACGCGGTAGAGCTTCTCCTCCATCGGCCCCGGGGGCCCCGGGGTGATGTCGAACGCGGTCGCCGGCCGACCGCCCAGCGCGACGAGGCTGCCGAGCACGGCGAGACCGGCGCCGCCGCTCGTGATCATGCAGGCGATGTCGCCGTCCGGGAACTCGAGGAACCGCATGGCGCCGCCGTCGGGCAGCGCCCGGTCGATCTCGCGCACCCGCCGCTCGAGCGGCGTGAAGGGACGCTGGCCGGTCCCCTCCTCGTCGGTCACCCGGTGCGCGATCTCGGGATGGCGGAAGAGCGCCTGCTCGTCCAGGTCGAGGACGGCCGCCGCGGGCAAGAGCGCGCCGTCCGCCGTGACCGCGAGCGGGTTCAGCTCGAGCAGGCGCGCCTCGACGCTCCGGAAGACCGCGTAGAGG
>DATCKS010000127.1:0-2669 GCA_036562265.1 Thermodesulfobacteriota bacterium
ACCTTCGGGACGCGGGCGATCCTCTACGGCCTCGGCGCGTCGCTCGTCGTCCTCGCGGGGCTGACCGCGCTCGCGGGGCTCGCCGAGGCCTCCGTGGCGGAGCGGTCGCGGGCGGGCCGCAAGGCGGCCGCCGTGGGGCTCGCGCTCGCGGCGCTGGCCGTCCACCCCGCGACGGGGGCGGCGCGCGAGCGGATCCTCTTCGAGAAGGACTCGGCATACCACCGGATCATCGTCTACGAGGACGGCGACAGCCGGATCCTCAGGTTCAACCAGTCGCGCCAGAGCGGGATGTACCTCTCGGACCCGTACCGGCTTAGGTTCCTCTACACCGAGTACGCAAGCCTGCCGCTCGTGCTCAAGCCGGATCCGAAGTCGGTGGCGTTCATCGGGCTCGGAGGCGGCTCGCTCCCGAAGAAGTATCGGCGGGATTACCCGTCGCTCCGGATCGACGTCGCGGAGATCGACCCCGAGGTCGTGGACGTCGCGAAGCGGTTCTTCGGCTTCCGCGAGGACGACCGCCTGCGGGTCGCGACCGAGGACGGACGGGTCTTCCTCACGCGCCGGCGGGACGCCCGGTACGACTACGTCTTCGTCGACGCGTACTACTCCGATGCGATCCCGTTCCACCTGACCACGGTCGAGTTCCTCGCCCTGGTGAAGCGGCGCCTCTCGCCGGACGGCGTGGTGGCCTGGAACATCATCGGGGCGCTCAACGGCCCGCGCAGCCGTCTCTTCCGCTCGGTCTACAAGACCTTCCAGGCCAGCTTCCCGCAGGTGTACGTCTTCCCGGTCGGCGGAGCGTCGGCCTTCGAGGGCGGCGGGCTCGGCAACATCCTCGTGGTCGGTTCGCAGTCCATGGTCCGCCTCTCGCGCGACGCCTTCGTCGAGCGCGCCCGCGCGCTCGAGGCGGCCGGCACCGTGAAGGAATCGGTCGGTCGCCACGCGACGACGCTGTTCACCGGCGTCATCCCGACGGACGACGTACCGGTCCTGACCGACGACTATGCCCCGGTCGACAGCCTCTTGCACTTCTAGCCGCGCCGCGGAGGGGGTGTTCTCCGCGCGGGCTCCAGGGGGATCAGGTGGCAGATACGACTCGTGACGTTCGCAAAGTGCTCTGCATCGAGGACGAGGAGGACATCGGACGCCTGCTCGCGATGATCGTCGGCAGCATCGACGGCTTCGAGCCCATCGTCACCGGCGACGTCGACGAAGCCATCCGCCAGCTCTCCGACGATCTCGCGCTCGTGCTGATCGATGTCGGCCTGCCCGACATGGACGGCTACGACCTCTGCCGCCTCATCCGGCAGAAGGGCTACCGGCAGCCGATCATCTTCGTGTCCGCGTACGCCGGGAAGGACGACGTGCGCCGGGGCTACGAGGTGGGGGGCAACGACTACGTCTGCAAGCCCTTCGATCCCGACGACCTCGTCGCGAAGATCGTCAAGTGGACCGACGCGGGCGAGACGCCCGACGAGTCCGAGGCCGGCGAGGTCGGCGAGCCGGCGCGCCCGAGCTCCGCGCTCTGAGCCCCGATCACCGTTCCCTGGCCGACCTGGCCAGCAGGAACGCCATGACCGCCGCGAGACCCAGGAAGAGGACCTCCACCAGGAAGCGGCGGCTGCCGGCGAGCCGCCGGAACCCCAGCTCGTAGTCGAGCGGGGCCGTGAGTTCCCGCACCGCTACCACGTCGCCCTGACGGCTGCGGATCGGATCGAAGGCCGCGGCGCGGCTGACCGTCGCCGTGACGAAGGCGCGCTGGCGGCGCTCCCAGCGCCGCCAGGGGACGCTCGCCGCCGGCGAGCCGCTCGCCCGCGAGCCGTCCGCCTCGAGCAGCGTCGTGGCGCGGCGCACGCCGTCCGGCGTGTAGATGCTCGCGTCGAGACCGGTCGCCGCCTTGAGGGCGTCGGCGAAGTCGGAGCCGAGCGGCCGGGCGATGGCGAGCGCCGTCGCCGGGCGTCCCGGCGTGCGGCTCAGCACCGCGGCCGTGACCGCGAGCGCCCCGCTCTCCTCGTCGCGCTCGATGCCGGCCGCGGAACCGGTCTCGAGCGCCTCCCGCATCGAGTCCCAGATCTCCGCCCGCTTGAAGGTCCCGCTGGTCGTCACGCGCAGGTTGTCGTCCACGCTCACGACCTGGAGGCCGACGGCCGGCTCGAGACCCTGGCGCCGCGTCGCGGCGACCGCCGCCGCCGGCTCGGCGCGCTCGAGCGACGCCGCCACCTCCGGCGCGGTCGCGAGCCGGCGAGCCTCCTCGAGCACCTGGGCCTCGATGGCCGCCTGGACCCGGTCGGCCTCCTCGCGCGACTGGTCGAGCCTGTGCGTCGCGGCCTCCCGCGCGAGGAGGCGGGCGTGGTTGAACGTGAAGAGGATCAGGGCGAGGCCGAGAAGCGCCAGGAGCCCCTTGGCGAGCCCGGAAGGGGACATGCGGGGAATTATAGGCCGCTTGCGGGCGCCCGGGGATCGGGAGTGTGATCGGCGTCCCGCGGGGAGGTGGGAGCGTGCCGGTGGTCAGGAGGGGACACGGGCCCCCTCCTGACGTGCCGCCCTCGCGCTTACTGCGGGCTGGCCGACGGCATGGCCCCGCCGGAGCCGCTCGTGCCGCCGGAGGTGCCGGAGCCCGGCATGGTCGACGACCCGCTCCCGCCGGTCGTGGAGCCGGAGCCCGGCAT
>DATCKS010000458.1:0-2819 GCA_036562265.1 Thermodesulfobacteriota bacterium
CTGCCGAGCATGCTCCCCTGCCAGTCGATGCGCGAGCCCTCGACGTACGGCCGGCTCTCGCGGTCGAGGAGCACCTTGACGCCGTTCGCCTCGAAGAGGTCGTCGCCGGGCTGCGGCACCGGCGGCTCGAGCCCCATCTGGTAGGAGAGCCCCGAGCAGCCGCCGCCGACCACACGCACCCGCACGGCCAAGTCGGGGTTGCCCTGCTTCGCCAGGATCTCGCGGAGCTTCGCGACCGCTCCCTCGGTGAAGGTGATGGCAGGCTGTGTGTCGATCATGCTCCGTCTCCTCAAGAGGTCCCGCCTAGTAGTCGATCCCGACCTGGGCCAGGATGCCCTGCTGATAGGGGTGCTTCACCTCGCGCATCTCCGTCACCAGGTCGGCCCGCTCGATGACCGCCGGGTGCGCGGCCCGTCCGGTGAGGAGCACGTGGACCTGCGGCGGCCGCGCGTCGAGGAGGTCGAGGACCCCCTCGACCGGGATGAGGTTGCCCTTCACGGCGTTGTTGATCTCGTCGAGGATCACGAGGTCGTACTCGCCGCTGGCGACCTTCTCCTTCGCGAAGGCGAGCGTCTCGGCCGCCGCCTTCTGGTGCTCCTCGAACGGGAGCTTGTCGTCGACGATGCCGACGAAGCCCTTGCCGCCCGTCGTGATCTCGAAGGCCGGTGCGAGCTTCTTGACGCCGTCGAGTTCCCCGTAGTGCCACGAGCCCTTGATGAACTGGATCATCAGGACCCGGAAGCCGCGCCCCACGGCGCGCACCGCCATGCCGAGCGCCGCGGTCGTCTTCCCCTTGCCGTCGCCCGTGTAGACCATGACGAGGCCGCGGCGGCCCTTCTTCTTGTTGAGGCCGGGCCTTGTCCCCTTGTCGGTCTCGACGCTCATCGTCGCCTCGCGTCCCGTCGCTTCTCGATGGTGAGGATCACCTCACCGGGCGCCTCGCCCGGCCTCTCCGGGCCCCGGAGGTGCCCCAACCGGTCGGCCCAGGCGCGCAGATCGCCCCGCACGCTGTCGGAGGCCGTCAGGACCTCGAGCCGGCCCCCCGGCGGGAGCCCGCGGATGGCGCGCGCCGCGGCCATCACCGCCTGGTCGCAGAGCATGCGGCGCGCGTCGACGCGCGCCGCCTGGGCGACCGTCACGCCCCGGCCGGTTGCGAGGCCCCGGCCGGGCCAGGCCGGCCGGCGACGACCGGCAGCGGGATGCCGGCCGACGGCGGCCCCGCCACCTCCCCGACCGAGACCGCGTCGAGCGCCTCGAGGAGCTGCTCCTGGATGCGCTGCCAGACGCCCCGCATGCGGCAGCGCTCGATGATCCCGCAGCAGTCGGCGACCTCCGCCTCCCCCACGCAGCGCTGCAGGACGATCGGCCCGTCGAGCGCCTCGAGCACGTCCCGGAAGCTGATGCTCGACGCCGGCCGGCCGAGCGCGATACCCCCCTCGGCCCCCCGCCGCGACACCACGAGCCCCGCCCGCTGGAGCGGCTTCACGAGCTTCCTGAGGAACGGCACCGGGATGTCCTGCTCCCGCGCGATCGCCTCGATGGCGCAGAAGCGCCCCGCCGGCTGGCTTGCCAGGTAGAGCATCGTCCGCAGCGCGTAGTCCTCGGCGTTCGTGATCCGCATCGGGCCTCGACAAGGGGACAAATGTGACCCCGGCAGTCTCCATTCAAGGTACAGCGCCGCCGCCCCCGCGTCAATCGGCGCGGTTTCGAGGCGCTTACGCCTCCGCCCGCTCGGGGGCCAGGACGTCCATGAACGCGCTCACCGAGAAGACGGCTCGTCCCACGCCGGCCGGCCCGTAGCCGGGCGGCGGCGTAAGGCCGTACTTGTCGATGGTCGCCCGGTAGGCCTCGAGGAGCCGGACGTGGTACTCGAGCGGCGCGCCGCCGGGGTTCTCCTGGCCGAGCGGCGTCGTCGGCTCCGGGCACCAGGTCGTGAAGCGCGGGGTGATCCCCTTCGACATGAAGAACTCGAGCCCCTCGGTCGTCGAGGCGATCGCCTCGTCCACCGTGGCGAACCCGTACGGCCTCGCCAGCTCGACGCCGGCCACGAAGTTGGGGATGACGTGGCGGGGGCCGAAGAGTTCGGCCGCGTCGAGGATGCGGCGGATCCACTCGTCGCGCCCCACGTGCCGGTCCTTGCCGGGGCAGAGCCGCTCGAAGAGCCGCCGGTCCCAGACCTCGTAGTTCGGGTGGTAGATCCGCGCGCCGGCGTCCTTGAAGCGCCGCGCCTCGTTGAGCGGCAGCGCCTGCGCCACCACCTTGCCGATCCACCGGCCGGGGAACCGCGTCTCGATGGCCTCGACGTAGCGCGCGTAGAAGGGCGCCTCGGCGAGCCCGTCGACCTCGGTGAGGATGCTCCCGCCGGTCACGGTGTAGGCGCGACTGCGGTCGGGGGCGTCGAGCGGCTCGGTCTCGGCGATGATCGAGAGCGCCTCGAGGACCTCCTCGACCGACTTGACGCCGGTGTACGGCCGGCCGGCGGCGCGCTGCTGCCGGAAGTTGTGGTTGATGTCGCAGAAGCGGCACTCGCTCTCGCGGCCGAAGTACTGGCAGAGGCGGAAGACGGTGAGGTAGACGAGGTAGCCCCACTCGATGGTCGGCGCGATCTCGATGACCGACTTGCCGTTCGAGAGGGTGCGCCGGTAGTAGGCCGGCATCTCGTGGTAGTGGACGCCGGCAAGCGGCGTCCCCTCGAGCGTCAGGACCCGCCTGCCGTCGCCGTCGGTCGTCACCACGTAGGGCGACCGCGGGTTCAGCCGGACCGAGACGACGGTGCGGCGGAAGCCCCAGGGGCCCCCTTCGAGGGCGATCTCCTCGGG